>NZ_CADEAU010000129.1 GCF_902825405.1 Micromonospora maritima
CACCACCGCCGACGTGGCCGCCACGGCCGCCGCCCCGGCGAAGGCCACCAAGGCCACCCGGGCCACCAAGGCCACCGTGGCCGCCAAGACCGCCGCGGCGAAGTCCGGCAAGGCCGGCGCCAAGGGCGAGGGCGCCGAGGGCGAGATCGACCCGGAGGAGCTGGCCGCCGAGATCGAGGACGTCGTGGTCGAGGAGCCGGCCGAGCTGGCCCAGGCCGCCGAGGCCGACGCCGCCAGCTCCGCCACCGACAACGACTTCGAGTGGGACGACGAGGAGTCCGAGGCGCTCAAGCAGGCGCGCCGGGACGCCGAGCTGACCGCCTCCGCCGACTCCGTCCGGGCCTACCTCAAGCAGATCGGCAAGGTGCCGCTGCTCAACGCCGAGCAGGAGGTCGAGCTCGCCAAGCGGATCGAGGCCGGCCTCTACGCCGCCGAGCGGCTGCGCGCCGCCGACGAGGGCGAGGAGAAGCTGGTCCGCGACCTGCAGCGCGACCTGATGTGGATCTCCCGGGACGGTGAGCGGGCCAAGAACCACCTGCTGGAGGCCAACCTCCGACTGGTGGTCTCGCTGGCCAAGCGCTACACCGGGCGGGGCATGGCCTTCCTCGACCTGATCCAGGAGGGCAACCTCGGCCTGATCCGCGCCGTCGAGAAGTTCGACTACACCAAGGGCTACAAGTTCTCCACGTACGCCACCTGGTGGATCCGCCAGGCCATCACCCGCGCCATGGCCGACCAGGCCCGCACCATCCGCATCCCGGTGCACATGGTCGAGGTGATCAACAAGCTCGGCCGGATCCAGCGCGAGCTGCTCCAGGACCTGGGCCGCGAGCCCACCCCGGAGGAGCTGGCCAAGGAGATGGACATCACACCGGAGAAGGTGCTGGAGATCCAGCAGTACGCCCGGGAGCCCATCTCGCTCGACCAGACCATCGGTGACGAGGGCGACAGCCAGCTCGGCGACTTCATCGAGGACTCCGAGGCCGTCGTGGCGGTCGACGCGGTCTCGTTCTCGCTGCTGCAGGACCAGCTCCAGCAGGTCCTCCAGACGCTGTCCGAGCGCGAGGCGGGCGTGGTACGCCTGCGGTTCGGCCTGACCGACGGCCAGCCGCGCACCCTGGACGAGATCGGCCAGGTGTACGGCGTGACCCGGGAACGCATCCGGCAGATCGAATCCAAGACGATGTCCAAGTTGCGGCACCCCTCGCGTTCCCAGGTGCTCCGCGACTACCTGGACTGACCACCGCACGTCAACTCGTCGTGCCGGTTTGATCACCAGCCGTAGAACACTCATCGGTGATCGGTCGGTTGCCTGTTTGTGATCGTTGACGTGGCACCCTTGGTGCACGGCACACTGTCTTCCACTCCAGGTGTGACCTCGGTCCCCCGCGGGCACACAGGGAAGGCAGGGCCCGAGATGGGTGTTGCACGATAGGTGAGCAACCGAAGAGAGTGTTCATCGGTGACGACCAGAGGAGGAAGGCGATGACCCCGACCCTCACGCCGCCGCCCGAGACGGTGAGCCCCCCGGCCGCCGATGAACGGTGCGACCGCTGCAATGCTGCCGGCAAGCTCCGGATCACTCTGGCGGGTGGGAGCGAGTTGGTGTTCTGTGGGCACCACGCGAACAAGTACGCGGAGGATCTCGTCAAGATCACCGTGCGCTACGCGTCGGACCCGGAGTTCAGCTGGCGAGGCGCCGATCTGATGGCGAACTGAGGTCCGACAAGAAGTCCACAACCCGACATGACCGGCCGGAGGCACCCGCAAGGGGAGCCTCCGGCCGGTTTTTGTGCGGGTACGCGGGTGGTGCGGTGCCCGGTGTCAAGAAGGGGCCCCTGCTCTACCGGAGGCGTTAACAGGGGGCCCTTCCTTACAGGGTCTGCACGGTGGCGATGCGCTCCTCGAGCTGCTCGATCGTGGCCTGGGCGCTGGGCGGGCCGCCGCAGAGCCGGCGCAGCTCGGCGTGGATCTTGCCGTGCGGCTGGCCGGTGCGGTGGTGCCGGGCGGCCACCAGGGCGTTCAGCTGCCGCCGTAGCGCCACCCGACGCTGGGCCGCACTCATTGGTGGGGGCGCCGCCACCGGGGCGGCAGCGGCCGGCTCAGCGGTCCGCTGGGCGGCCCGACGCTTCTGCGCGGCGAGCTGCTCGGCCTGCCGCTTGGTCAGCAGCAGCGACACCTGGTCGGCGGTGAGCAGCCCGGGCAGGCCGAGGTATTCCTCCTCCTCGGGCGTCCCGGCCTGGGCGGCGGTGCCGAACGACGCGCCGTCGAAGATCACCTGGTCCAGCTCGGCGGTGGCGGAGAGCGCCGCGAACCGCTTCTCCAGCTCCCCGCTGGCCCCGTCGTCGCGCTGGGCGCGCTCCAACAGGTCGTCGTCGAAGCCCTCACGGTCCTTGGGCTTGCCGAGCACGTGGTCCCGCTCGGCCTCCATCTCGCTGGCCAGCCCGAGCAGGTGCGGCACGCTGGGCAGGAAGACCGAGGCGGTCTCGCCGGAGCGGCGGGCCCGGACGAACCGGCCGATCGCCTGCGCGAAGTAGAGCGGGGTGCTGGCGCTCGTCGCGTACACGCCGACGGCGAGCCGGGGGATGTCCACGCCCTCGGACACCATCCGCACCGCGACCAGCCACCGCTGCTCGGAGGCCGCGAACGTCGCGATCCGCGCCGATGCGCCCTGGTCGTCGGAGAGCACCACGGCGGCCTTCTCACCGGTCACCTGCTCCAGCAGCTTCGCGTACGCGCGGGCCACCTGCTGGTCGCTGGCGATGACCAGGCCGCCCGCGTCGGGCATGCCGTTGGCCCGCAGCACGCTCAGCCGGGCGTCGGCGGCGCGCAGCACCTGCGGCATCCAGTCACCGGCCGGGTCCAGCGCGGTCCGCCACGCCTGGGCGATCAGGTCCTGCGTCATCGGCTCGCCCAGCCGGGCCGCCAACTCCTCGCCGGCGTTGGTGCGCCACCGGGTCTCCCCCGAGTACGCCAGGAACAGCACCGGCCGGACCACGCCGTCGCGCAGCGCGTCGGCGTATCCGTAGACCGAGTCGGCGCGGGAGCGCAGCAGCCCGTCCCCGCCGCGCTCGTAGCTGATGAACGGGATCGGGTTGTCGTCGGAGCGGAACGGCGTACCGGTGAGCATCAGCCGGCGTACCGCGGGCTCGAACGCCGCCTTGACGCCGTCGCCCCAGGTACGCGCGTCACCGGCGTGGTGGATCTCGTCGAGGATCACCAACGTCCGGCGGGTCATGGTGCGCCGGCGGTGCACCTGCGGCGCCATGCCGACCTGGGCGTACGTGACCACGGCGCCGTGGAAGTCGGCGGCGGAGTGCAGGTCGGCGTTGCGGAACGCGGCGTCGAGCTGGATGCCGACCCGGGCCGCCGCCTGCGCCCACTGGGTCTTCAGGTGCTCGGTCGGCGCGACCACGGTGACCGCCTCGACGGTGCCGTCGGCGAGCAGCTCGGCGGCGATCCGCAGGGCGAAGGTGGTCTTTCCGGCGCCGGGCGTCGCGACCGCGGTGAAGTCCTCGGCCCGGCGGCGCAGGTATTCCACCATCGCCTTGCGTTGCCAGGCACGCAGGGGCGGGAACGTGTCGAGCGCGGGCATCCGCGGTGGCACGCGTGGCTCCTCTCCGCCGCGGACGGCGGCGGGCCCGACCGGGGGCCACGGGAGCCGCCGCCCATGAAAAGGCCCTCGCGCATCCGGTGCCGCGAAGGCCGACCCAGCATAACCAGCGAGGGCGTTCCGCCCCACCCGACGCCACGCTGGTCACATCCGCCCACCCGGTGCGCGACGGATCGGGCCTACGGCCAGCGGGTCCCGGTGCGGGGCGGGCGCAGCGTGGGCACCGGCGCCGACCAGCGTCGCCGCAGCGCGATCAGGCGCAGCCCGAACACGAAGACCGCCGCGCCGGTCAGCGGCAGCGCGGTGGCGTGTCCGTAGGTCGACAGCAGCGCCACCACGATCGAGCCGGCGAGCGCGGCGACCGCGTAGATCTCCGAGCGCAGCACCACCGGGATCTCGCCGGTGAGCAGGTCCCGCCCCAGCCCGCCGCCGATCGCGGTGAGCATGCCGATCATGCAGGCGCCGACCGCGGGCACGTGCGCGTCGAGGGCCTTGAGCGTGCCGGTCACGGTGAACAGGGCGAGGCCGGCCGCGTCGAGCACCAGCACGGTGGTCCGCAGCCGGGCCAGCTGCGGGTGCAGCCGGAACACGGCGGCGGCGGTGACGGCGGCGGTGACCGCGTACCGCCAGTCGGCGAACGCCAGCGGCGGGACCTCGTCGATCACCAGGTCGCGGAAGATCCCGCCGCCGAGGGCGGCGACCACGCCGACGAAGACCACCCCGAACAGGTCGAGCCGTTTCGCCACCGCCGCGGAGGCGCCGGAGGCGGCGAACACCGCCACGCCGGTGAGGTCGGCGAGGAGCAGCGCGGTGGAGGTGGTCACCGCCGCAGGTTACGTGGGTGGGCGGCGGAGCCGCCCACGATCACTCCGAGTAGGAGTCGTAGATCTCCTTGCACTTCGGGCACACCGGGGAGCCGGGCTTGGCCGCCTTGGTGACCGGGAACGTCTCGCCGCAGAGCGCGACCACGTAGGTGCCCATGACGGCACTCTCGGCGATCTTCTCCTTGCGGACGTAGTGGAACATCTCGGGACCAGTGTCGGCGTCCTTCAGCTCGGGACGCTCGAGAACCTCTGTGCTCACGTCTGCACCTCCGACCTTCCAGTTTGGCAGGCCCCTCCGGCCCGGTCCACCTGGGCCCGCCCGCGGAGCGGCCCGTACCGTAGCCGATGTGACCAACTTTCACATCAGCCTCGGCAGTGACGTGGCCGACGCCCTGCGGGACGGCCGCCCGGTGGTGGCGCTGGAGAGCACGATCGTCTCGCACGGCCTGCCCCGGCCGGACAACCTGCGCGTGGCGCGGGAGATCGAGCAGGCGGTCCGGGACGCCGGCGCGGTACCGGCCACCATCGGCATGGTCGCCGGCGAGCTGCGGGTCGGGCTGGACGACGCCCAGCTCACCCGGCTCGCCACGGTCGACGGGGTGAGCAAGCTCTCGGTCCGCGACCTGGCGCCGGCGGCGGCGACCGGCGCGGACGGGGCCACCACGGTGGCGGCCACCAGCGCGGTGGCGGCGGCGGCCGGGATCGGGGTGTTCGCCACCGGCGGGCTCGGCGGCGTGCACCGCGAGGCGGCGCAGACGTTCGACGAGTCGGCCGACCTGGTCACCCTGGCCCGCACGCCGATCGCGGTGGTCTGCGCCGGGGTGAAGTCGATCCTCGACGTGGGCGCGACGCTGGAGCGGCTGGAGACGCTCGGAGTGGGCGTGGTGGGTTACCGCACCCGCCGCTTCCCCGGGTTCTACCTGACCGACGCCGGCTTCGACCTGGACTGGTCGGTGGAGTCCCCGGAGCAGGTGGCCGACGTGCTGGCCGCCCGGACGGCGCAGGGCTTGCACCACGGCGGGCTGATCGTGGCCAACCCGCTGCCGGTCGACGAGCAGCTCGACCCCGCGCTGCACGACCGCACGCTGGCCGAGGGCCTGACGGCACTGGCCCGCGAGGGGATCACCGGCAAGGCGGTGACGCCGTTCCTGCTGGCCCACTTCCACTCCGCCACCGAGGGCGCCAGTCTGGCGGTGAACGTCCGCATCATCCTGCGCAACGCCGACCTGGCGGCACGCGTCGCGGTCGCCGCGGCGGCCCGGCGCCCGGCATGAGCGAACGCACCGAGCGCAGCGAGGGCCGTGAGGCCATGCCCGGCCAGCACAGCATGACCGGGGTGCCGCGCGTCGTCGTGGTCGGCGACGTGATCACCGACGTGCTCGCGGTCCTGTCCGGTCCGCTGGCCACCGGCTCGGACACCGCGGCGGGGATCCGGTTCAGCGGCGGCGGTCAGGCGGCCAACACGGCGGCCTGGCTCGCCGGGCAGGGCGCGGCCGTGAGCCTGGTGGCCGCCGTCGGCGACGACGAGACCGGCCGGGAACGGGTCGCCGAGCTGACCCGGGCCGGCGTGGACTGCGTCGTCGAGCGGCACGAGGGCTACCCGACCGGCACGGTCATCGTGCTCACCCACGACGGCGAGCGGACCATGGTCAGCCAGCGGGGCGCCAACCTGCGCCTGACCGCCGGGCACGTGGAGACGGCCCTGGCGGCGGCGCCCGACGCCGGGCACCTGCACCTGTCCGCGTACACGCTGTTGGACGTCGGGTCCCGCGGCGCGGGCCTGCGCGCGCTGGCCGCGGCGCGCGAGCGTGGGTTGACCGTCAGCGTCGACGCGGCCTCCGCGGCGCCGCTGCGGCGCGTCGGAGGGGCGTTCCTGACCTGGGTACGCGACGTCGACCTGCTGCTGGTCAACACGGACGAGGCGACGGTGCTGGCCGGCGGGCTGGATCCGGCGGCCCAGGCGCGGGCGCTGACGTCGGTGGCGCACCGGGTGGTGGTCAAGCGCGGCGCGGCCGGTGCGGTCTGGGTGGAACGCGGCGGCGTGCCGATCGGCGTTGCCCGCCACGTCGTGCGACCGGGTGAGCGGTTGGGCGACGGCGACCCGCAGCGGCCTACGCATGGGCCACACCGTAACCGGCGCCGCTTTCCGTGGTCGACCGGCGCTTCGGCCCGTAACGTGGTCTGATGATCGGAAACGCACAGCTCCTCGCCGGCCCCCGGGTGAGTGCCGCGCGCGCCGCGGAGCCGGCCGGCGAAGGGCCCGTCGGCTGGGTCACCGGCCTGGTGGAACGACTCGGCGGCCCCGGGGCCGGGCTCGCGGTGGCCCTGGAGAACCTGTTCCCGCCCATCCCCAGCGAGGTCATCCTGCCGCTGGCCGGGTTCACCGCCAGCCAGGGCCGGATGAGCCTGTTCGGCGCGATCGCCTGGACCACGCTCGGGTCGGTGCTCGGCGCGCTGGCGCTCTACTACGTCGGCGCGGCGCTGGGGCGGGACCGGATGCGTGCGCTGGCCGCGCGGCTGCCCCTGATCAAGTTGGACGACGTCGACCGCACCGAGGCGTGGTTCCTCCGGCACGGCGTCAAGGCGGTGTTCTTCGGCCGGATGATTCCGATCTTCCGCAGTCTGATCTCCGTACCGGCCGGCGTGGAACGGATGCCGGTGCCGGTCTTCCTCCTGTTCACCGCGCTGGGCAGCCTGATCTGGAACACCGCGTTCGTGCTCGCCGGGTATCTGCTCGGCGAGAACTGGCACGTGGTCGAGGCGTACGTCGGCACGCTGCAGAACGTGGTCATCCTCGCCGTGGTGGCCGGCGTCGGCTGGTTCGTGGTCAGCCGGGTGCGCCGCTCCCGCCGGGCGGCCGCCGGGTCCGACGCGCCGCCCCGGCCGGGCACCGTCTACCGGGGCGGCTGGTACGCGCCGGAGGAGGACTAGGGGCAGGCCGGGTAGAGGCGTCGGGTGCCGGCGCCGGCGGCCCAGGCGGCCGCGTCGCTGAACCGGCAGCCGAAGTCCGGTGCCGCCACCGCCCGGGGGTCGGTGACCGCGTCGCCGGCCGGGCGCTTTCCGGTGCGTACCCAGCGGGTCAGGTCGTCCCAGGCGGCGCCGGCCTCGGCCGGGCTGAACTCGCAGTGCTGCGCGGCCCGGACCGCCCGCTGCACCAGCAGCCGGGAGCGGCCGTGCCACGCCACGTCCCGGGCGTACGCCTGCTCCATGCTGAACGGCACGAACAGGTCGCCCAGGTCGTGCAGGCTCAGCACCGGCACGGTGGGCCGGCCGGCGATCCGGGGCACCTCGGTCAGCGCGGGGGAGAGCCGCTGGCGCAGGTTCTCCGGGGCGACCCGCTGCACGGTGGCGTTCAGGTTCACCGGCTGGTTCGGCGTGTAGCGGGTGAACAGGTTCGTGGCGAGCTGTCCGGGCCGCTGCGCGGGGGAGTCGCCGCCGTCGGTGGTGGCGATGCCGAACAGGAAGTCCTTCCACACCGCGAAGGCGGCGTCGGCGCCCGGCCTCGGCCCGCCGGAGCGGGCCACGGTGACCGCGCGCAGCTGCTTGCCGAGCGCGTTCGTGGTGTCCGGGCCGGTGGGGGTCAGGCCGGCCAGCCCGAGCGCGACCTGGATCCGGGGCACCGCGTTGGTCAGGTAGTCGGCCGGTGTCGGGTAGGCCCGCACCCCGGCCAGCGCCTGCGCGACCAGGTTGTAGTCGAGGAAGTAGTCGAACAGCTCCTGGTCGCCGAGCACCCCGCACATCGGCAGCGCGCCGGCGTAGTAGCCGGGGTACTGCTCCAGGGACCGGCCGATGACGTGCCCGCCCATGCTGACCCCGGCGATGAGCACCCGGTGCGGCCGGCGCACGGTGCGGGCGAACAGGTCCGCCAGCGCCCGGGTGCCGCGCACCCCGGAGCGGATGTCGTAGCCGTTGCGGTCGTACGACGACGACGCCCAGGCGTATCCCTGGGACAGCAGCCGTTGCCGCAGGTCGAACGCGGGCGGCTCGGGGGAGAGTTCGGTGCCCTGGCCGCGGTAGCCGTGCGCCCACATCACCAGGTCGCCGTTCCACCGGGCCGGGACCTCGACGATGTAGCCGGCGTGGGCGTGCACGCCCTGCCGGACGGTGGTGGCGGCCCCGTCGACGACGAGGGGTGGCAGCGGCGGGTTGACGATGGTGTAGCCGGGCAGCGGCCCGGTGCCGCCCCGAGCCGTTGAAGTACCTGATCTTCTGCTTCGCCTGGGGTGCCTTCGTCTCGACCGCGATCTCGCTGCTGGTCAACGAGACGGGGGCGCGGCTGTTCGAGGACCGGGGGTTGCCCACCGCGCTGACCGCGGTGCTGGTCGCGCCGTTCATCGAGGAGCTGACCAAGGCGGCCGGCCCGATCCTGCTGCTGATCTTCCGCCGGCGGGAGTTCTCCGGGGTCACCGACGGCCTGGTCTACTGCGGGCTCTCCGCGGTCGGCTTCGCCATGGTCGAGAACATCCTCTACCTGGGCGGATACGGCTACCGCACCGGCGTGGAGGAGTACGGCCCGGCCACCGGCGCCCAGCAGGTCATCGCGATCTTCATCGTGCGGATCCTGCTGTTCGGCTTCGCGCACCCGCTGTTCACCTCGATGACCGGCGTCGGGCTGGGTGTGGCCGCGCGGACCGCCGACCGCCGGGTGCGGATCCTCGCCCCGCTCGCCGGCCTGCTGCTGGCCATGATGCTGCACGGCACCTGGAACCTCCTGCCCTCACTGGCCCAGGCCACCGGGCAGCCGGTGATCGCGCTCTACGGCTACCTCGGCGTGATGGTGCCGATCTTCTTCGCCATGGTGGGGCTGGCGGTGTGGCTGCGGGCCTGGGAGGGGCGGCTGACCGAGCGCACCCTGCCGGACTACGTGCGGGCGGGCTGGCTGACCCCGCCGGAGGTGGCGGCGCTGGGCAGCCTGGGCCGGCGGCACGCGGCCCGCACCTGGGCCCGCCGGGTGGCCGGCGACGGCGGCGTGAAGGCGATGCGCGGCTACCAGTTCGCCGCGACCCGGTTGGCGTTGCTGCGCGACGGGATGCGCCGGGGGTTGGACCGCAAGCCCGCCGAGCGGGACCGGACGGCACGGGAGGAACGGGAGCTGCTGGACGCGATCGCCGCGTACCGGTCGTTCTTCGTCGGTCGGGACCCGCAGGCGCCGGTCGGGGTCTGGGACGGTCAGCGCTACCACCTGCGGTTCCCGGACGGGTCGCAGCGCACGGTCGACGCGCCGGACGAGCCGGTGGTGCCGATCCCGGTGGTGCTGGCCCCGCCACCGCCTCCGGTCGGTCACGGCCCGCACCCGTGGCACCCGGGCGGGTGACGGTCAGGCCACCAGGCCGGTGAGGAAGTCGCCGAGCCCCTGGGCGATGGCCATCAGCGCCACGCCGATCCCCTTGAACAGCTGGGCCGCACCGTCGGGCCGGAACGCCATGAAGTAGATCAGGAACGCGAGGAATCCCCAGGCGAGGATCTTCTTGATCACTACCGGCATGGTCCCTCCCCAGGGCGCTGAGGTGCCTGGGCTTCCCGCCGGGCAGCGCCGCAAACGAGGGCTAGAGGTAGAGGCCGGTGGAGCCGGCGGCGGTGGTCTCCACCCGCTCGGCCGCCACCGCGTGCACGTCCCGCTCGCGCAGCAGCACGTACGCCCGACCGTGCAACTCCACCTCGGAGCGGTCGTCGGGGTCGAAGAGGACCCGGTCGCCGGAGACGATCGAGCGCACGTTCGGCCCCACGCCGACCGCGGTGGCCCAGGCCAGCCGCTTGCCGACCGCCGCGGTCGCGGGGATCACGATGCCCGCGGTGGAGCGGCGTTCCCCCTCGGCGCCCTCGGTACGCACGAGCACGCGGTCGTGCAGCAGGCGGATGGGCAGCCCGGCGTCGAGACTCTGGTCGGCGGTCACGCGAAGACGCTACCGCGTGCCCCGCGGTCGATCCCGGCGTGGTTGGCCACTGACGTGGCGGGGCAATGTGTGGCGCAGTCGCCCTAGGGTGGGGCGATCGGACGTATCCTGTCCCCCCCTGTGACGTGGGTGGGCCGACTTGCCGGAGGTGCGCTTGAGCCGCTTCGAGCGGATGCGCGGACGGCTCCGCCGCGCGTACGAGTCGGGCCGCGAGTCCGTCCGGTCCCGCCGGGAGGAATTGGACGCGGCGCCGGAGGGCGTCCGCGTGGCCTCGCCGGTCTCGCCGGGTCCGGTGGCGTCGCCGTCGGCGATGGTGGTGGGCGCCGAGCCGCCGGCCGCGATGCACAACTCGACGGTCAGCCGCGACGACACGGAGGTGCCGCACGCGCTGCGGATCGCCGCCGCGTGGTGCTGGCGCCTGATCGTGATCGGCATCGTGACCTGGGCACTCCTCAAGATCATCGGCACGATCAGCATCGTGATCATCCCGCTGACCGTCGCCCTCCTGCTCTCCGCGTTGCTCGCGCCCGCGGTCGGCTGGCTGCTCAGGGCGCGGTTCCCCCGCTCGCTGGCGACCGGCGTGGTGCTGGTCGGCGGCCTGGCCGCGGTGATCGGCACGCTGACGCTGGTGGTCAACGAGTTCATCCAGGGCGTGCCGGAGCTGAGCGAGAAGTCCTCCCAGGGCGTCCGGCAGATCCAGGACTGGCTCAAGACCGGCCCGCTGCACCTGTCCGACAGCCAGCTCGACCGCTACATCGACGAGGCGCAGAGCTGGATCAACGGCAACACCGAGCGGTTCACCAGCGGCGCGCTCAGCACCGCCGCCACGCTGGCCGAGGTGCTCACCGGCACCGTCCTGGTGCTGTTCGCGACGTTCTTCTTCCTCCGCGACGGCAACAACATCTGGCGGTTCCTGGTGCGGCTGCTGCCGGTGGCCGCGCGCTGGAAGGTCGACGACGCCGGGCGCGCCTCCTGGGCGACGCTCGGCGCGTACGTCCGGGCCACCGTCCTGGTCGCGTTCATCGACGCCGTCGGCATCGGCATCTTCCTCGTCGTCTTCGACATCCCGTTCGCGTTCCCGCTGGCCGCGCTGGTGTTCCTGGGCGCGTTCATCCCGATCGTCGGCGCGTTCCTGTCCGGCGTGGTGGCCGTGCTGGTGGCGCTCGTCGACAGCGGCCCGGTGACCGCGCTGATCATCCTGGGCGTGGTCATCGGCGTGCAGCAGGTCGAGGGGCACGTGCTCCAGCCGCTGATCATGGGCCGGGCGGTGGCCATCCACCCGCTCGCCGTGATCATCGGCATCGCCGCCGGCGTGGTGCTGGCCGGCATCGCCGGAGCGCTGGTCGCGGTGCCGCTGATCGCCGTGCTCAACACCGCGGTCCGGCGGCTCGCCGCGCGTACCGTGCCGGACACCCCGCCGGACGCGGTGGTGGTCGCCTCCCAGGCGCCCTGACCCGGCAGGACCCGTCGACGCCCGCGTCACCCCACCCGGGGAGGCGCGGGCGTCAGCTCTTGGCGAGCCGTTCCAGCGCGCCCCGGGCCACCTCGGGTCGCGTGGTGTACCAGAACGGCGGCAGCGACCGGCGCAGGAAAGGGCCGTAGCCGCGCGCCGTCTCCAACCGTGAGTCGAGCACCGCCACCACGCCCCGGTCGCCGGTGGCCCGGATCAACCGCCCGACGCCCTGCGCCAGCCGGACCGCCGCGATCGGCACGCTCACCGCCGCGAACCCGGACCCGCCGCCCGCGTCGACCGCCGCCGCGCGGGCCGCCGCGAGCGGCTCGTCGGGGCGGGGGAACGGCAACCTGTCGATCACGACGAGCTGGCAGGCGTCACCCGGCACGTCCACCCCCTGCCAGAGCGACATCACCCCGAACAGGCAGCTCTCCCGTTCCTCGCGGAACCGGCGGACCAGCAGCGGCAGCGCCTCCTCGCCCTGGAGCAGCACCGGCAGGTCGGTCCGCGCCCGGACCAGCTCCGCCGCCTGCTGCGCGGCCCGTCGCGAGGAGAAGAGCCCGAGGGTACGTCCACCGAGCGCACCGACGAGCGCCAGCAACTCCTCGCCGGCCGCCGTGGGCAGCCCGGACACGCTGGGCCGGGGCAGGTGCGCGGCGACGTAGAGGATGCCCTGCCGGGCGTAGTCGAACGGCGAGCCGACGTCGAGCGACCGCCAGCCGGGCCCCTCCGTGGCCGGGACCGTGCCGACCGCCGCCCGGCTGCCCTCCGTGCTCGCCACCGGGGCCGGGCCGGTCGTCCGACCG
>NZ_CADEAU010000130.1 GCF_902825405.1 Micromonospora maritima
GTCGCGGGCGGCGTCGGCGGCGATCTCGGCCGGGCTGCGGTAGGCGGTCTCGGCGTCCGCGCCCGCGTGCCCCATCAGCCGGACCGTGTCCAGGTGCAGCACGGCGGGCCGGCGGTGCCGGCGCACCCAGTCCGCCGCCTCCGCCGCCACCCGGTAGCTCGCCACCACGTCCGTCCCGTCGGCGGCGAAGTAGCGGATGCCGGGCCGGGAGCGCAGCGTGGCCGCCACCCACCCCTCGGGCGAACGCACGCTGATGCCGAGCCCGTTGTCCTCGCAGACGAACAGGACCGGGACACGCAGGTCGGAGTGGTCGTACCAGCCGGCGGTGTTGAGCGCGGCGGTGGCGCTGGCGTGGTTGACCGAGGCGTCGCCGAACGAGCAGACCACCACCGCGTCCGACGGCCAGGACGTCGCCTCCGGTTCGCCGTCGGCGCGCGGGCCGCCCCGGCGCGCCCGCTCCAGGGCCAGTCCCAGGCCGACCGCCCGGGGCAGGTGCGACGCGATGGTGGAGGTGGTCGGCACGACCGCGAGGTCGGCCCGGCCGAAGACCTTGTGCCGGCCGCCGGCGATCGGCTCCGCGGCCGAGGCGACCATCCCGCGCAGCACGTCGCGCGCCGCGTCCGCGTAGGCGTCGTCGGGGGCCGGCGGGGGCAGATCGGGTACGCCGACCGTCGCGTCGCCGTCCGCGTCCACGGTCACGCCGACGCCGTCCGGCAACGTGGCCGCCTCACCGCCCACCCCGCCCTGGTCGGCGCCGGCGTCCGAGGTGGCGGCCTCCGTCCCCGTCTCGGCGGGAGTGTCGGTCGGCGCGACGGGAGCGGTCGGGTCGTCCGAGGCGGGTGCCGGCGGGCCGGCGGGGAATTCGCCGGCCGCCTGGGCGGCACGCAGGCAGTAGAACGCGCCGGACCGGTAGTGCAGCAGCGCCGGGTCGGTCGGCCGGAGCGCGGCGGCGACGGCGGCGTTGCCCTCGTGACCGGCCGAGCCGATCGTGTAGTACCCCTCGCCGAAGCCGCGCAGCCAGCGCCCGGCCAGGTCGAGCAGCCGGCTGGTGAGCTGCGCGTCGAACAGGGCCAACAGTTGGGCCCCGGTCAGCGGCCCGCCGTCGGGCAGCGGCTCGGCCAGGTCGCGCCGCAGCTCCGGCGCGCCGAGCGCGGCCAGGTCGGCGCGGAGCCGGTCGTCGTGATCGTGCGGGGTGGTCACGTCGGACAGCATTACCGACTCCGGGCCGCCGCGCCCAGTCGGACACGTTCCGCCCGGTGTGGCTCAGACCTCGCCGCACTCCTCGGGGCAGCCGCCGTCGGACACCTTCCACACCAGCTCACGCAGGGCGGCCAACTCGGTGGTGCTCAGCCCGTCGAGAAGTCGGGAGTCCGACATCACCCGCCCGACCCGCTCCCGGACCTCGCGTCCCCGCCCGGTGACCACGAGCGTCTTCTGCCGCCGGTCGGCCGGGTCGGTCCGCCGCTCCACCAGCCCGGCCTGCTCCAGCCGGTCGGCCAGCCCGGTGACGTTGGACCTGTCGCAGCCCAACTGCTCGGCGAGGTCACGGGCCGGCAGCGGACGGTCCGGGTCCAGCTCGTACAGGGCCCGGGCGGCGGCCGGGGTGAGCCCCAGCGCGGCGATCGCCTCGTCCTGGTGGTGCCGCAGCGCGGCGGCGACGTGCAGGATCCGGCGCACGGTGTCCCCGGCCAGGCCGGGCCGGTCGGCGGGGGACGGGGATGGCGCCATGACCCGATCGTACGTGACCGATCAACAATTGACCTGCTCCACTATGTGGTCCGGTGACGTCGCCGCCCTTCGCCCACCGACCGCTGTTCGGCGGAAAGTGCCGTGCGGTCGTCTCGGTGTCACCTGACGGCCATCGACGCTCGCGAGGCTGCCCGGAGTCGACGAACCGGACTCCGGGGAGGAAACCGTGGCACTGTCCCGACGTACCATCCTGCTCAGCGGCGCGGCGCTCGGCGCCGCCGGCGCGGCAGCCGGCATGCCGGTCGCGGCCGCCGCGTCGCCCGGCCCGCTGCGCCGCGACCCGTTCACGCTCGGGGTGGCCTCCGGCGACCCCGACCACGACGGCTTCGTGCTCTGGACCCGGCTGGCGCCGGAACCACTGGCCGAGGACGGCCTGGGCGGCATGCCGTCGCGGGTCGTGCCGGTGGCGTGGGAGGTGGCCGCCGACGAGCGCTTCCGACACGTGGTGCGCCGGGGCGTACGGCTGGCCCGGCCGGAGTCGGCGCACAGCGTGCACGTGGAGTTGGACGGCCTGCTCCCCGGGCGGGAGTACTTCTACCGGTTCCGGGCCGAGCGCTGGCTGTCCCCGGTCGGCCGCACCCGCACCGCGCCGGCGCCCTGGCTGATGCCGTCCGCGCTGGCCATGGGCTTCGTCTCCTGCTCGCAGTACGAGCACGGCTACTTCACCGCGTACCGGCGGCTGGCCGAGACCGAGCCGGAGCTGATCCTGCACCTCGGCGACTACCAGTACGAGTACGCGAAGGACACCTACACCGTGCCCGGCGGCAACCCGCGCGACCACGAGGGCCCGGAGACCCGCACACTGGCGAACTACCGGCAGCGGCACGCCCAGTACAAGACCGACACCGACCTCCAGGCGGCGCACGCGGTCGCGCCCTGGGTGGTGGTCTTCGACGACCACGAGGTGGAGAACAACTGGGCCGACGAGGTACCCGAGGCGCCCGACCCGGACTTCCCGGCCCGGCGCGCGGCGGCGTTCCAGGCGTACTACGAGAACATGCCGCTGCGCCGTACCTCGATCCCGCGCGGCATCGACATGCAGCTCTACCGGCGGGTGCGCTGGGGCCGGCTGGCCACGTTCCACATGCTCGACACCCGCCAGTACCGGGACGACCAGGCGTGCGGCGACGGCTACAAGAGCTGCGCCGACGCGTCCGACCCGGCCCGCTCGATCACCGGCGCCGCGCAGGAGGCGTGGCTGCTGGACGGCTTCCGCCGCTCCGAGGCCCGCTGGGACCTGCTCGGCCAGCAGGTCTTCTTCGCCCAGCGGGACAACAACTCCGGTCCGCTGACGGTCACCAGCATGGACGCCTGGGACGGGTACGTCGCCTCGCGGGACCGGATCACCCGGGGCTGGGTGGCCGCCGGGGTGCGGAACCCGGTGGTGCTCACCGGTGACGTGCACGCGCACTGGGCCAGCGACCTGAAGCTGGACTACGCGGACCCGACGTCCCGCACGGTCGGCAGCGAGCTGGTCTGCTCGTCGATCACCTCGACCGGGGACGGCGCGGACTCGCCCACCGGCTCGCACCCGTGGCTGGCGTTCAACCCGCACCTGCGCTTCCAGAACAACCTGCGCGGGTACGTCCGCACCACGATCACCCCGAAGGACCTGACCGCGAACTTCGACGTGCTGCCGTACGTGAGCCGCCCGGACGCGCCGGCGTACACCCGGGCGACGTTCGTGATCGAGGACCGGGTCCCGGGGTTGAACCTGACGTACGACCGGCCGCCGGCCGCGGCGCGGACCGTCGCTCCCGGGGTGGACCAGGGCCGGCAGACGGTGGAGGCGGAGACGGTCCGGCCGTGACCGGCGGCGGCCGGGGCGGGTGCGGCGCGCCCGGCCCGGCCGCTCAGCCGGCCAGGAACGAGAAGCGGACCTGACGGTCCGGGTTGTCGCCGTTCGGGTCGACCAGGCAGATCGACTGCCAGGTGCCGAGCTGGAGCCGCCCGTCGAGCACCGGCACTGTCGCGTACGGCGGCACGAACGCCGGGAGCACGTGGTCGCGGCCGTGCCCGGGTGAGCCGTGCCGGTGCCGCCACCTGTCGTCGGTGGGGAGCAGGTCGTCGAGCGCCCGGAGCAGGTCGTCGTCCGACCCGGCGCCGGTCTCGATGATCGCCAGCCCGGCGGTGGCGTGCGGCACGAAGACGTGCAGCAACCCGTCGCCGGCCCCGGCGACGAACCGCTCGGCCTCGGCCGTGATGTCCCGGACGGTCGGCCGGGACCCGGTCCGGACGCTGATCACCTCACTGCGCATACGGCGCATTCTGCCGCAGCGGTTCAGTTCCCGCCCCCGCCACCACAGTCGCCGTTCCCACCGCCGTCGCCGTAGTGGGGCAGGTCCCCACCGGTGCCCTGCGGGCCGGGTGGGACGTAGTCGAAGGCGCTGCCCCCGCCCGCCGCCTCCCGGTAGCCGGACCGGAAGCGGCGCTGGTGCCGGAGTTCGCCGACGCCGCCGAGGACCAGCAGCGCGCCGCCGCCCAGGACGAAGATCCATTCCGGCCCCCACTCGGGGGTACGCGCGATCTCCCGCGCCAACCCGACCGCGGCGACGAGCGCCACCAGCACCCCCAGCGCCGTCATCACGCCGCCGACCAGAACCGGATCCCGCCGCATGCCGGCAGGGTAGCCGCGGACCGCCACCCGCGACCCGGCTAGCGCATCCGGTGATCGCACAAAGTTACTGATGGGTACCTGTGTTCAGCGTCGCGTCTGGGGGAGGGAGACGTGACGACGAGCGCCACGAGGGGGCAGGATGGCGCTAGAGACCTATCCCACACAGAACCGAGGGAACGCCTGTGGCTACGGAACGCAAGCGCCCGGTGATCACCGCTGGTCTGCCGAGCCAGCTTCCGGACATCGACCCTGAAGAGACCAGCGAATGGGTCGAGTCGCTCGACGGTGTCATCGACGAGCGCGGAACCAAGCGCGCCCGGTACGTCATGCTGCGCCTGCTGGAGCGGGCCCGCGAGCGGCAGGTCGGGGTGCCGTCCCTGACCACCACCGACTACATCAACACGATCCCGCCGGAGCGCGAACCGTGGTTCCCGGGTGACGAGCACGTCGAGCGGCGGCTGCGGGCGTACATCCGGTGGAACGCCGCGATGCTGGTGCACCGGGCGCAGCGCCCGGAGATCGGCGTCGGTGGCCACATCTCCACGTTCGCCAGCTCGGCGTCGCTCTACGAGGTGGGCTTCAACCACTTCTTCCGCGGCAAGAACCACCCCGGCGGCGGGGACCACATCTTCTACCAGGGTCACGCCTCCCCCGGCATGTACGCGCGGGCGTTCCTGGAGGGCCGGCTCAGCGAGAGCCAGCTCGACGGGTTCCGGCAGGAGCTGTCGCACCCCGGTGGCGGGCTGCCTTCGTACCCGCACCCGCGGCTGATGCCGGACTTCTGGGAGTTCCCCACCGTTTCCATGGGCCTCGGGCCGCTGAACGCGATCTACCAGGCGCGGTTCAACCGCTACCTGCACCACCGGGGCATCAAGGACACCTCCCAGCAGCACGTCTGGGCGTTCCTCGGCGACGGTGAGATGGACGAGGTCGAGTCGCTCGGCGCGATCGGCGTGGCCGCCCGCGAGGAGCTGGACAACCTCACCTTCGTGATCAACTGCAACCTCCAGCGCCTGGACGGACCGGTCCGCGGCAACGGCAAGGTCATGCAGGAGTTGGAGGCGTTCTTCCGGGGCGCCGGCTGGAACGTCATCAAGGTCGT
This sequence comes from Micromonospora maritima, assembly GCF_902825405.1. Lineage (GTDB taxonomy): Bacteria > Actinomycetota > Actinomycetes > Mycobacteriales > Micromonosporaceae > Micromonospora > Micromonospora maritima. The sequence goes on from NZ_CADEAU010000130.1 coordinate 5,469, forward strand.
CTGGGGCCGGGAGTGGGACCCGCTGCTCGCCGCGGACACCGACGGCGCGCTGGTCAACCTCATGAACACCACGCCCGACGGTGACTACCAGACCTACAAGGCGGAGTCCGGGTCGTACGTCCGGGAGCACTTCTTCGGTCGCGACCCGCGCACCCGCAAGATGGTCGAGCACCTCAGCGACGACGAGATCTGGAACCTCAAGCGGGGTGGCCACGACTACCGCAAGCTCTACGCGGCCTACAAGGCGGCGATGGAGCACACCGGCCAGCCGACCGTGATCCTCGCCAAGACGATCAAGGGCTGGACGCTCGGCTCGCACTTCGAGGGCCGCAACGCCACGCACCAGATGAAGAAGCTGACGCTGGAGGACCTGAAGCTCTTCCGCGACCGCCTCTACCTGGACATCCCGGACAAGCAGCTGGAGGAGAACCCCTACCTCCCGCCGTACTACACGCCGGGCGAGAAGTCGGACGAGATCGCGTACCTGAAGGACCGGCGGCAGCAGCTGGGCGGCTACCTGCCCTCGCGCAACACCGCGCGCAAGACGCTGGCCATCCCGGGCACCGAGCGGTTCTCCGACGTCAAGCGCGGGTCGGGCAAGCAGAAGGTCGCCACCACGATGGCGTTCGTCCGCCTGCTCAAGGACATCATGAAGGACAAGGAGTTCGGCAAGCGCTGGGTGCCGATCATCCCGGACGAGGCCCGCACCTTCGGCATGGACTCGCTCTTCCCGACCCAGAAGATCTACTCGCCGCACGGCCAGCGCTACACCTCGGTGGACCGGGAGCTGTTCCTGTCCTACAAGGAGTCGACGACCGGGCAGATCCTGCACGAGGGGATCAACGAGGCCGGGTCGGTGGCCTCGTTCACGGCCGCCGGCACGGCGTACGCCACCCACGGCGAGCCGATGATCCCGCTGTACATCTTCTACTCGATGTTCGGCTTCCAGCGCACCGGCGACGGGTTCTGGGCGGCGGCGGACCAGATGGCGCGGGGCTTCGTGCTCGGCGCCACCGCCGGCCGGACCACGCTCAACGGTGAGGGCCTCCAGCACGAGGACGGCCACTCGCTGCTGCTCGCCGCCACCAACCCGGCGGTGGTCGCCTACGACGCGGCGTTCGCCTTCGAGCTGGCGCACATCGTGGAGAACGGCCTGCACCGGATGTACGGCGAGGAGCAGGAGAACGTCTTCTACTACCTCACCGTCTACAACGAGCCGATCTTCCAGCCGGCCGAGCCGGAGGGCGTGGACGTCGAGGGCATCGTCAAGGGCATCCACCGCTACTCCCCCGCCCCGCAGGTCGGCGACGACGCGCCGAAGGCGAACATCCTCGCCTCCGGCACCGGCATGCAGTGGGCGCTCAAGGCCCAGCAGCTGCTCGCCGAGGACTGGGGCGTGTCCGCCGACGTGTGGTCGGTGACGTCCTGGACCGAGCTGCGCCGCGACGCGGTGGAGTGCGAGGAGCACAACCTGCTCAACCCGGGCGAGGAGCCGCGGGTGCCGTACATCGCGCGGAAGCTGGCCGACGCCGACGGGCCGAAGGTCGCGGTCAGCGACTGGATGCGCGCGGTACCGGACCTGATCGCCCGCTGGGTACCCGGGGACTACACCTCGCTCGGCACCGACGGCTTCGGCATGTCGGACACCCGGCACGCGCTGCGTCGGCACTTCCACGTCGACGCCGAGTCGGTCGCGGTCGCGACGCTGCGCCAGCTCGCGCTGCGCGGCGTGGTGCCGGCCCACGTGCCGGCCGACGCCGCCCGCAAGTACGCGCTGGACGACGTCACCGCCGCCCCGGTCGGCGAGACCGGCGGCGACAGCTAGACCCCGCACGACGGAAGGGCCCCGGCGCTGCGCGCCGGGGCCCTTCCGCTGTCTCCACCCGCCCCCGTTCCGTCGATCGGGGGTGATGCGGCGATGGTCCGGCGCCCCTGGCGGGGACGCCGGACCATCATCATCGCGGGCGACGCCGGGACGGGCTCGGTCAGCCGACGGCGGCCAGGTCGGTCAGCCGGGCCAGCGAGTCCTCCAGGTCGGCGCCGACCCGACGCAGGCCGAGCCGCAGCAGGGCGGCCTTGACGGGGCCGGCGGGCCAGCGCACGACGATCAGTCGTACGACGGTGCCACCGTCCTCCTCGTCCGGGGTCAGCTGGACGTAGATCTCGGTGCGCGCCTCGGCCCGGGCGCCCGCGCCCTTGGCCCGTTCGCGCCAGCCGATCAGGGTCGGCTCCTGGTAGGCGATCACCTCGGCCTCGTGCGCGGAGCCGCGTCCGGCCTGGACCAGTTGTCGCCGGCCGAATCCCTCCCCGGAGAGGACCTCGGCCGCGCGGACCCCCGCCAGCCAGGCCGGCAGCTGCTCGGCCCGCTGCACGACGTCCCAGACCACTTCCACCGGCGCCGCCACGTGTGCGCTGCGTTCCACGAGGATCATGAGTACTTTCCCCCACTTAAATCACATCCGCGATATTCGGCACTCTATGTGTAAATCGGACTTAAGCGGACGAGTTCGGAGAAGACACGCCGGAAACCCTTGTGCCGTCGGCGCTTTCCGGCCTATGGCGCGGCGGTCGCCCGAGCCCTAGAGTCGCGAGCACGCTTCATGTCTCGGGAGGGTGACTTGACGACCGCGCCGATGCCCGACTTCCCGGCCGACTTCCGCTGGGGGGTGTCCACCTCCGCGTACCAGATCGAGGGGGCGACCGCCGCCGACGGCCGCGGGCCGTCCATCTGGGACACGTTCGCCCGCGAGCCCGGCCGGATCGTCGACGCCAGCACCGGCGACGAGGCGTGCGACCACTACCACAGGTACGCCGAGGACACCGCGCTGCTGGCCGGGCTCGGGGTGTCCGCGTACCGGTTCTCCATCGCCTGGCCGCGCGTGCAGCCCACCGGCGCCGGCCCGGCGAACGCGGCCGGGCTCGACTTCTACGACCGGCTGGTGGACGGCCTGCTCGCGGCCGGCGTCGACCCGGTCGCCACGCTGTTCCACTGGGACCTGCCGCAGGCGCTGGAGGACGCCGGCGGCTGGCTGAACCGGGACACCGCCGCCCGCTTCGCCGAGTACGCCGACCTCACCGCCGCCCGCCTCGGCGACCGGGTGAAGCTCTGGATCACGCTCAACGAGCCGTTCGTCCACATGAGCCTCGGGCACGGCATGGGCGTGCACGCGCCGGGCCGGGTCCTGCTCTTCGACGCCTTCCCGGTCGCGCACCACCAGCTGCTCGGGCACGGCCTCGCGGTCGCCGCACTGCGGGCCCGCACCACCAGCCCGGTGGCGATCGCCAACAACTACTCCCCGGTGCGCCTGGCCGGTGACACCGACGCGGACCGGGCCGCCGCCGCGGCGTACGACGCGCTGCACAACCGGCTCTTCACCGACCCGCTGCTCGGCCTCGGCTACCCCGACGCGCCCGGCTTCGACCCCGCCGTGGTCCGCGACGGCGACCTGGACGTCGTCGCCGCGCCGATCGACGTGCTCGGCGTCAACTACTACAACCCGACCGGCATCCGCGCGCCCGAGGAGGGGTCGCCCCTGCCGTTCGAGATCGTGCCGTTGGACGGCTACCCGCGCACCGCGTTCGACTGGCCGGTGGCCCCGGACGGCCTGCGGGAGCTGCTGCTCCACCTGCGCGACCGGTACGGCGACGCGCTGCCGCCGATCCAGGTCACCGAGAGCGGGTGCGCGTACGACGACGTGCCCGACGCCGACGGCCGGGTGCACGACCCGGAGCGGATCGCGTACCTGGACGGGCACGTGCGCGCGGTGCACGAGGCGATCGGCGCGGGCGTGCCGGTGACCGGGTACTTCGTCTGGTCGCTGCTGGACAACTGGGAGTGGGCCGAGGGGTTCACCAAGCGCTTCGGGCTGGTGCACGTCGACTACCCGACCCAGCGGCGCACGCCGAAGTCGTCGTACACCTGGTTCCGGGACCTGGTGCGGCGATGACCACGGTGAACCCGACGCCGGCCTCGTTGCCGGCGGCGCTCGCCGAACCGACGGTGCCGGTGCGGCGGGGCTGGATCGCGCTGATCTTCGCGGCCAACCTGGGCGTCTGGATGGCGTTCTTCACCCCGATCCAGGTGCTGCTGCCGCAGCAGGTGGAACGGATCGCGCCGGGCGACAAGGAGGCCATGCTGGCGGTGGTGACCGGCCTCGGCGCGCTCGCCGCGGTGCTGGCCAATCCGCTGGCCGGCGCGCTGTCGGACCGTACCTCGCTGCGGCTGGCCAACCGGCACTTCGGCCGCCGGCACGTCTGGACCGCGACCGGCGCGGTGGTCGGCGCGGCCGCCCTGGTGCTGCTGGCCCGGCAGGACAGCATCGCCGGGGTGGCGGTGGCCTGGGTGGCCGCCCAGGTCTGCTTCAACGCCATGCTGGCCAGCCTCACCGCCGCGATCCCGGACCGGGTGCCGGTGGCCCAGCGCGGCGGCGTCTCCGGCTGGGTCGGCATCCCGCAGGCGCTCGGCCTGGTGCTCGGCGCGGTGCTGGTCACCGCCGTGGTCACCGGCAACGCCGCCGGGTACGCGGCGATCGCGCTCGCCGTGCTGCTGCTGTCGCTGCCGTTCGCGCTGCTCACCCAGGACGACCCGCTGCCCCGGGAACACCGGTCGCCGCTGCGGGCGCGCGCGCTGCTCGCCTCGATGTGGATCAGCCCGCGCCGTCACCCGGACTTCGCCTGGGCCTGGTTCACCCGGTTCCTGGTGCAGCTGGGCAACGCGCTCGGCACGCTCTACCTGCTCTACTTCCTCACCGACGGGGTGCGGGTGGCCGACCCCGAGGGCTCGCTGCTGGTCCTGATCCTGCTCTACACGCTGGGCATGATGCTCACCGCCGTGGTCGCCGGGCGCCTCTCCGACCGATCCGGCCGGCGCAAGGTGTTCGTGATCGTGTCCGGGCTGATCATGGCGGTGGCCGCGACGCTGCTCGCCGTGGCGCCGGTCTGGCCGATGGCGATCGTGGCCGCGCTGCTGCTCGGCGCGGGTTACGGCGTCTACCTGGCGGTGGACGCCGCGTTGATCACCCAGGTGCTGCCGGCCGCCACCGACCGGGCCAAGGACCTCGGCGTGATCAACATCGCCAACTCCGCCCCGCAGGTGCTGGGGCCGGCGCTCTCCGCGCCGGTCGTGGTCCACCTCGGCGGCTACCCGACCCTGTACGCGGTCACCGCGGCGGTCACCCTGCTCGGCAGCGCCCTGGTCGTGAAGATCAGGGCGGTGCCCTGACCGGCCCCCTGCCGGAAAGCGGTCGCGGCCCGCCGTAGGCTGGGGGACGTGACGGTACGTGTACGCTTCGCCCCTTCCCCGACCGGAATGTTCCACGTCGGCGGTGCCCGCTCGGCCCTGCAGAACTGGATCTTCGCCAAGCAGCAGGGCGGGGTGTTCGTGCTCCGTGTCGAGGACACCGACGCGGCCCGCAACCGGCCCGAGTGGACCGAGGGCATCCTCTCCGCGCTCGACTGGATCGGCATCGCCCGGGGCAGCTACGAGGGCCCCTACTTCCAGTCCTCCTATGCCGGTGAGCACCGCGCCGCCGCCCAGCGCCTCTACGAGGGCGGCCGGGCCTACTACTGCGACTGCACCCGCGAGGACGTGCAGGCGCGTACCGGTTCACCGCACCGCGGCTACGACGGCTTCTGCCGGGACCGCGGCCTGGAGCCGGGCGAGGGTCGGGCGCTGCGCTTCCGTACGCCGGACGAGGGCGAGACCGTGGTGGTCGACCTGATCCGCGGCGAGCCGACGTTCGAGAACAAGCTGATCGAGGACTTCGTCATCGCCCGGGGCGACGGCTCGCCGGTCTTCCTGCTCGCCAACGTGGTCGACGACATGACCATGGGGATCACCCACGTGATCCGGGCCGAGGAGCACCTGCCCAACACCCCGAAGCAGCAGCTGCTCTGGGACGCGCTCGGGGTCAAGCCGCCGATCTGGGCGCACGTGCCGGTGGTGGTCAACGAGAAGCGGCAGAAGCTGTCCAAGCGGCGCGACAAGGTCGCGCTGGAGGCGTACCGGGACGAGGGCTACCTCGCCGACGCGATGCGCAACTACCTGATGCTGCTCGGCTGGGCGCCGTCGGGCGACCGGGAGATCGTGCCCTGGTCGGTGATCGAGGACGAGTTCCGGCTCGACGAGGTCAACCCCTCCCCCGCCTTCTTCGACGAGAAGAAGCTGCGGGCCTTCAACGGGGAGTACATCCGGGCGCTGCCGGTGGAGGAGTTCGTGGCCGCCTGCCAGCCGTGGCTCACCGGCACCGACACGATCGCCCCGCCGCCGTGGCAGCCGGCCGAGTTCGACCCGGCCGCGTTCGCCGCGGTGGCCCCGCTGGCGCAGACCCGGATCGCGGTCCTCGCCGAGATCGTGCCGAACGTCGACTTCCTCTTCCTGGCCGACCCGCTGATCGACGAGGCGGCCTGGGCGAAGGCGATGAAGGAGGGCGCCGCCGAGCTGCTGGACGCCGCGATCGAGGCGTTCGGATCGCTGGAGTCGTGGGACGCCGAGTCGCTGAAGGCCACGCTGGAGGCGGTGGGCGCGGAGCGCGGGCTGAAGCTGGGCAAGGCGCAGGCGCCGGTCCGGGTCGCGGTCACCGGCCGCACCGTCGGGCTGCCGCTGTTCGAGTCCCTGGAGGTGCTCGGCCGCGAGCGCACCCTGACCCGGCTGCGGGCCGCCCGGGTACGCCTGGTCTGACCCTGGTCCACCCCCGGCCTGACCCGCCGGGGGCCCGGTGGGACCCGGCGGCGTGTCGTCTGCGGGCGTGTCGCGGTCCGAAGCCGATACAAGTGTGAGCGACATACCGCTGGGTCATAAAGATGACTCAGCGGTATATCGCTCGTCCGGTCGGCCCTCACCCGCGGCCGTCACGCGCCGTGTTCGACGCGCCCGTCCGGTCAGCGGCGGGTGGCGCGACGGCGCAGCACGAGCGCGCCGACCAGGAGCAGCCCCAGCACCACCACCGGGGCGACGGTCCAGAGCCAGCCCGTACCCCCGTCGTCGTCCCCGGCGGCGGCCGGGGACGGGCTCGCCGGGGACGGCGACCCGGCGGACGG
>NZ_CADEAU010000131.1 GCF_902825405.1 Micromonospora maritima
AGCCGGGCCGCGCGCCGTTCCCGGGCCGGGCCGGAGACCAGGTGGGCGACCGCCGCCACCACGCCGATGCCGGCGCAGCCGAGCCAGAGCGCGCCGTTGCCGGCGTGTTCGCGCACCAGACCGCCGAGGATCGGCGCGGCGGCCCCGGCGAGCTGCCAGGAGAGCGAGAAGACGCCCTGGTACCGGCCGCGCAGCGCGGCCGGCGACAGCTCCGCGATCAGGGTGGCGTTGGACGGCGAGTTGAGCATCTCGCCGACGGTCCAGATCAGCACGGTGACGCCGTAGAGCCAGATCGTGTCGGCGAACGCGGTGAGCCCGAACCCGACGCCCATCACCAGCGCCGCGAGCGCCAGCACGTGCGAGCGGCTCCGGCCCTTGATCAGCCGGGGTACGAAGAGTTGGCCGACCACGATGAGCACGCCGTTGAGGGCGATCACCGAGCCGTAGGTGGCCGGGCTGAGTCCGGAGTCGCCCATCGCGATCGGCAGCATCGAGATGTGCTGGAGGAAGACCAGCGCGGCGAGCAGGTTGAGCGCCACGAAGCCGAGGAAGACCCGGTCGGCGAGGATGGTCCGCAGCGCGCCGGCGGGCGCGGACGCGCCCTTGACGACGGGGCCGGTGGGCGCGGTCCGGGTCTCCCGGACCCGGGTGAAGATGATCAGCGCGGTGACCACCGTGGTGGTCGCGTCCACCAGGAAGAGCAGCAGGTAGCCGGCCTGGGCGGCGAAGCCGGCGAGAACCGCGGCGCAGGCGAAGCCGAGGTTGATCGCCCAGTAGTTCAGCGAGAAGGCCCGCAGCCGGTCCTTCTCCGGCACCACGTCGACCATCATGGCGCCGAAGGCCGGGCGGGCCGCCTCGGCGAACGTGCCGAGCAGCAGCGCGCCCACCGCCACCGCCCACAGCGGCCGGGCCAGGCCCAGCGCGACCATCATGGTGGCGGCGCCGAGGTGTGCGGTCAGCAGCGTGGGCCGGCGACCCCAGCGGTCGGTCAGGGTGCCGCCGACGGTGGTGCCGACCGCGCCGCCGACGCCCCAGAGCCCGATCACCAGACCCGCCTGGGAGGCGGAGAAGTCGCGCTCCTGGGTCAGGTAGATGGCGAGGAAGACCAGGATGAACGAGCCGAGCCGGTTGATCAGGGTGCCGGTCCAGAGGTACCAGAACGCCCGTGGCAGTCCGCCCGCCGTGTCCTGGAACCAGCCCCGCACCGTCCGCATGCCGACGCCCCCCGCTCGGTAATGACCGACGTCTGCCGGATGCCTTACAACCTAGTCCCGCCCCGGAACGTCGGTCATCCGCTTTTCCACGTGGTGGTCGTCACCACAGGTCCCCGCGTGTCCGCCCGGCCGGTACGGCAGGATGATCCGCATGACTGCGAGCGAAGGGCCCACCATCGGGACGCTGGTCCTGCTGCGGCACGGCGAGAGCGACTGGAACGCCAAGAACCTCTTCACCGGCTGGGTCGACGTCGACCTGACCGCCAAGGGCGAGACCGAGGCGCGGCGCGGCGGCGAGCTGCTGCGCGAGCACGACCTGCTGCCGGACGTGGTGCACACCAGCCTGCTGCGTCGGGCGATCCGCACCGCCGAGCTGGCGCTGAACGCCGCCGACCGGCACTGGATCGCGGTGCGCCGGTCGTGGCGGCTCAACGAGCGCCACTACGGCGCCCTCCAGGGCAAGAACAAGAAGCAGACCCTGGACGAGTACGGCGAGGAGCAGTTCATGCTCTGGCGCCGGTCGTACGACACGCCGCCGCCGCCGATCGACGACGCGGACGAGTGGTCGCAGGTCGGCGACCCCCGGTACGCGTTGCTGCCGACCGAGCTGATGCCGCGCACCGAGTGCCTCAAGGACGTCGTCGACCGGATGCTGCCCTACTGGTACGACTCGATCGTGCCGGACATCCTGGCCGGCCGGACCGTGCTGGTGGCCGCGCACGGCAACTCGCTGCGGGCGCTGGTCAAGCACCTCGACCAGATCTCCGACGACGCGATCGCCAAGCTGAACATCCCCACCGGCATCCCGCTGCGCTACGACCTGGACACGAACCTGCGCCCGCAGGTGCTCGGCGGGACGTACCTCGACCCGGAGGCCGCGAAGGACGCCGCCGCCGCGGTCGCCAACCAGGGCCGCTGAGCTGCGTGTAAGGAAGGGCCCCCTTTTAACGTCTGCGGTAGAGGAAGGGCCCCTTGTTAACGCTGAGCGTTAACAAGGGGCCCTTCCTTGCACAGGGTCAGGCGGACGTCGAACCGGTGATCAGGTAGACCACGTGCTCGCCCGCGTTCACCGCGTGGTCGGCGAAGCGCTCGTAGAAGCGGCCCAGCAGGGTCGCGTCGATGGCGGTCTCCACCCCGTACGGCCAGTCGTCGCCGAGCAGCACGCCGAACAGGCTCTTGTGCAGGTCGTCCATCGCGTCGTCGTCGCGGTCCAGCTCCGCCGCCACGTCGGCGTCGGGCTTGGCCAGCACCGCGCCGATCTTCTCGGCCATCCGGTCGGCGATGCCGGCCATGTCGGTGAAGACCGGCCGCAGCTCCGCCGGCACCGCCGGGGACGGGTGGCGACGCAGCGCCGTCTTCGCCACGTGGTCGGCCAGGTCGCCCATCCGCTCCAGGTCGGCGGCCACGTGCAGTGCCGTGATCATCGCGCGCAGGTCGGAGGCGACCGGCGCCTGGCGGGCCAGCAGGTCGCAGACCCGCTCCTCCACGTGCCGGTAGAGATCGTCGATCTCGGCGTCCCGCGCGATCACCGTCTCGGCCGCGGCGCGGTCGGCGGTGAGCAGCCCCCTGGTGGCCTGCCGCATGGCCGCGCGCACCGCCTCGGCCATGTCCACCAGCAGTTGGCTGACAATCTGCAGGTCGGCCCGGAACTCGTCGCGCATCGTCACTTCCTGGGGTCGGTGGCCGTCCCCGGAACGGTGACGGCGTGAGCAGGTGCGCGCCCCACGGTAGGCCGGACGGCCGGCACCAGGGTGAACGCGGATGAACGACGCGGGACCCGCAGGTGAACTTTCCCGGAAGCGAGAGTGGTTCGTCCCTTTGTGCCCGATCCCCGGGTTAACAATGACCCTACGATCGCCGGGTGGAATGGGCGGTGGCCATCGCGGTGGCCGTGGCGCTGGTGACCGGGCTGGTCGCCGGGTCGCTGCTGTCCGAGCCCGTCCGGCAATGGCGGCGCCGCCGGGCGTCGGGGGGCGGCGGGACCTCCCGCCGTGACGCAGGGAGGCCGACGATTCCGGACGACCAGCAGGGGGGCCTTTCCGGGCTCGGACGCAAGACGATCGACTCGTTGCGCGCCGGCGTGGTGGTGCTCGACCCGGACGACGTGCCGGTGCTCGTGAACCCGGCCGCCCGCGCGATGGGGCTGCTGCGTACCGGGGCGACACCCGGCTCGATCGCGGCGCACCCGTTGATCCGTACCCTCGCCGGGCAGGTCCGCCGCACGGGCGTGCGTCGCGAGATCGAGCTGGACCTGCCCCGGGGCCGCGACAGCTCCGGGGTCAACCCGCTCGGCGTGCACCTGCGGGCCATGGGACTGGGCGCCGGATACATCTCGATCGAGGCCGTCGACGTCACCGAGTCGCACCGCCTGGCGCGGGTACGGCGGGACTTCGTGGCCAACGTCAGCCACGAGTTGAAGACCCCGATCGGTGCCCTCCAACTGCTCGCCGAGGCGTTGGTGGACGCCACCGAGCCGGCCGGCGACGGCGTGCCCGACCTCTCCGAGGACCTGGTCGCCGCGCGGCGGTTCGCCGAGCGGATCCAGCACGAGTCGACCCGGCTCGGCCGGCTGGTGCAGGAACTGCTGGAGCTGACCCGGCTCCAGGGCGCCGAGCCTCAGCCCGCCCCCGAACCGGTCTCGCTGGACTGGGTGCTCGCCGAGGTGGTCGACCGGACCCGCACCGCGGCCACCGCCCGCCGGGTGGAGATCGTCGTGGACGGGCAGCGGGGCCTGACCGCGTACGGTAGCGACAGCCAGCTCGCGACCGCGGTGGCGAACCTGGTGGAGAACGCGATCAACTACTCGGCCGAGGACACCACGGTCCGGGTCACCGTGCGGGGCACCGACGAGCACGTCGAGGTCGCCGTCGCGGACCAGGGCATCGGTATCGCCCCGAACGAGGTCGACCGGATCTTCGAGCGCTTCTACCGGGCCGACCAGGCCCGCTCCCGGGCGACCGGCGGCACCGGCCTGGGGCTGGCCATCGTCAAACACATCGCCAGCAACCATGGCGGTCGGGTGGACGTGTCGAGCACCCTTGGTGGGGGGTCGACGTTCACTCTCCGGCTGCCTGCCCGCCCCCCGGACGACCTGGAGGCGACACTCGCCTCCGCTGGGATCGAGGCCGGCCCGGCCGAGCTCCGGCAGGTCTGACCACAGGAAAGGAAACACCCGTTGAGCCGCGTACTGGTGGTCGAGGACGAGGAGTCGTTCTCCGACGCCCTGTCCTACATGCTCCGCAAGGAGGGGTTCGAGGTCTCCGTCGCCGCGACGGGTACCTCCGCCCTCACCGAGTTCGACCGGACCGGCGCCGACATCGTGCTGCTCGATCTGATGCTGCCGGAGATGTCCGGCACCGAGGTCTGCCGTCAGCTCCGCCAGCGGTCGCACGTCCCGATCATCATGGTCACCGCCCGGGACAGCGAGATCGACAAGGTGGTCGGCCTGGAGATCGGCGCCGACGACTACGTGACCAAGCCGTACTCGCCTCGCGAGCTGGTGGCGCGGATCCGCGCCGTGCTGCGCCGGCAGAGCGCCGAGGCCAACGAGACGGGCGCGCCGACCCTGGCCGCCGGCCCGGTGCGGATGGACATCGAGCGCCACGTGGTGACCGTCGACGGCGCCGGGGTGCAGCTCCCGCTCAAGGAGTTCGAGCTGCTGGAGCTGCTGCTGCGCAACGCCGGCCGGGTGCTCACCCGCGGTCAGCTCATCGACCGGGTCTGGGGCGCCGACTACGTGGGCGACACCAAGACGCTCGACGTGCACGTGAAGCGACTGCGCTCCAAGATCGAACCGGAGCCGTCCGCGCCGCGCTACATCGTCACCGTCCGGGGCCTGGGCTACAAGTTCGAGCCGTGATCGTCCCGGTCCGGCCCTCGCCGCCTGACCGCCTCCGGCCGCGGCTAGCGGGCCGTGCTGCCCCCCGGGTGTTCGGCGCCTCCGGGTGGCGTGACGCCGCGCCTCCCCGATGTCCTGGGGTGTCGCTCGCTGCCCGCGAGGAACCGGCGCCGACCGTCGCCGTCTGCTCGCGGCGGCCTGGGCCCCGGTGTACGGGCTGAGGCTGGTGCGAGGTTGCTGCGGGCCGGGTTCCTCTCTCGCCGCCTACGGACCTGATGTCCTGTTCGACTCGGTTGCCGGGCGGTAACTGCTCGGCTCGCGCGCCTTGTTCAGGCTTGGAGTACGGCGGTCTTCGACCGCGCTGAGGGGTGAGCCCGGACGGGCGGGCTGGGTGGCCGCCAGCGGTTCCTGCGCTGTGACACCAATGGCGGCATGCTGCCTTCCCAGGTCACCTCCGGCGCGGTCGGCGGCTGGAACCCTGGCGCACGCCGCCGGCAACCGAGCCCGGGCGGTGGGTGTGCGTCGGCTGCCTGGATGGGGTGGGTGTCCGGTTCGGTGGTGGTGGGTGGCACCCCGGGGCGTGGAATCGCCGGGGGGTCGGTGGCGTTGTAACCCGGTGAACGACCGAGCAGGCGAACTCCCGCCGCCCGCGCCATCACGCCGCCCCGCCCTGCGGGGAATGGCGGCCGGTAGCCGGTCGTTACACCTGGTCCCGGCGCCGCAAGGCAGCCCCCCACGGGCCCCGCGAGCAGCCGAACCCCCCCCCAAGACTTTGTGCGCCTGACGGTGCCCACACCCGTCCCCCGGGTGTGTCGACCCCCGAATGGAGCCTCCCTCATGAACACGATCCTGCGTAAGAGCGTCCTGGGTGTTGCTGGTCTGGCCTTCACCGGTGGCGTGTTCGCCGGTCCGGTCGCCGCCCACGCCGACACCGCCCACGCCGCCGCTGGTAAACCGGTTGTGGCTGTCGCGAGTGTGCAGGGTGAGCAGTCGACCATCACGCTGAACGACGAGCAGCTGGCGAACGCGAAGGCGATCATCGCCGCGACGAAGAAGGCCGGTCTGCCGGAGCGGGCCGCGGTCATCTCGATCGCCACCGCGCTGCAGGAGTCGAAGCTGGAGAACCTCGGTCACCTCGGCGACCGCAACGACCACGACTCGCTGGGCCTGTTCCAGCAGCGCCCCTCCTCGGGTTGGGGCACGCCGGAGCAGATCACCGATCCCGAGTACTCGACCCTGGCGTTCCTCAAGGGCCTGAAGCAGGTCGACGGCTGGGACACCATGCCGCTGACCGAGGCCGCGCAGACCGTGCAGGTGTCGGCCTACCCCGACGCCTACGCCCAGTGGGAGAAGCAGGCCACCGACATCGTGGCCCAGCACTGGACCAAGTGACACCAATACGAAGGCCGGCACCCCGAGCGGGGTGCCGGCCTTCGCGTGTTCTCAGCGCACGACCTTGACGTTGAACAGGGGAGTGCCCAGCCGGCCGTAGAGGCGCAGCCAGATCGGCAGCAGCATCTCGGTGCCCCGGGCCGTGGTGATGTCGCCCAGGTCGATCACGTCGGTGTGACCGAAGCTGGTGAGCAGGTCGACGACCACCTTCTTCGCCTCGGCGTCGTCGCCGGAGACGAAGACGGTGTGGTCGCCGTCGGCGAGCTGTCGCGGGTGCGTCATCAGGTCGGCGGTGAGCGTGTTCAGCGCCTTGACCACCCGGGTGCGGGGGAACGCCCGCTGGATGCGCTCGCCGAGCGAGTCGTCGTTGAGCACCGACAGGGTGGGCGGAAAGCCCTTGCTGAAGTCGAGCGGGTTGGCGATGTCGAGCAGGACCTTGCCGGCCAGGTTCTCCGCACCCGCCGCGTCCAGCGCGGGCAGGGAACCGTCGCCGCTTGTCGCGTTCACCACCAGGTCGGCCCCGGCGGTGGCGTCGGCGTGCCCGGCCAGGGTGACGCCGGAGTGCCCGGCGGCCCAGTCGCCCCAGTCGCCGGCGCGGGTGGCGGTGACGTCCCTGGTGCCGACGACGACCTCGTGTCCCAGCTCGGCCGCGCGAGCGGCGAGGGCCCGTCCCACCATGCCGGTGCCCAGTACTGCGATGCGCATGTCGAATCCGTCCTCCGGTTGCGGCGCGACCACGGGTGCCACGCTCGGTACGACCGAGACTAACAGACAGGTCTGTCTACTAGAAGGGTGAGGAGACGTACCTGTCTGTAGACTTCGTCGGACGACGGAGGAGGAACCATGGCCCGCACGCCCGCCGGCACCGCCCGGGACCGCATCCTGGACACCGCGTTCCGGCTTTTCTACGCGTACGGGCCGCGTGGCGTCGGGGTGGACACGGTGATCGCCGAGTCAGGTGTCGCCAAGGCCACGCTCTACAAGCACTTCCCGCGCAAGGACGACCTGGTCCTGGCGTACCTGGACAAGGTCGACCAGGCCTGGTCCGGCGCGTTGCGGGCGGCGGCCGCGGCGGCCGGCGACGACCCCCGGGAGCAGCTCGTCGGCATGTTCGACGCGCTCGGCGGGGCCTGTCGCCGCGAGGGCTACCACGGTTGCGCGTTCATCAACACCGCGGCCGAGTCGCCGGCCGGCAGCCCGGTGCACGCCCGTACGGTCGCGCACAAGAACGCGGTGCGGGCCTGGGTGACCGACCTGGCCCGGCAGGCCGGGGCGGCCGAGCCCGAGCTGCTGGCCCGTCAGCTCACCCTGCTGCTCGACGGCGGCCTGGCCGGCGGGGTGCTCGACGGCGACCCGACGATCGCCGACGCGGCGAAGCGGAGCGCCCACGCCCTGATCGACGCGGCGCTCCCGGAGCGTTAAGAGGGGGCCCTTCCTCTACCGGAGGCGTTAAGAGGGGGCCCTTCCTTACTCGCTGGCCGGGTGGGGGGCGATCTGGCCCTGGCGGAGGCGGGCGGCGCAGAGTTCGGCCAGCTTCTCGTACGCGGGCGCGCCGACGAGCGCGGTCAGCTCGGGCCCGTAGGAGAGGTACATCGGCTCGGCGCCGACGTGCGCGTCCGTGGACGAGGTGCACCACCAGTCCAGGTCGTGGCCGCCGGCACCCCAGCCGCGCCTGTCGAACTCGGCGAGCGTGGAGATCAGCACCTTGGTGTCGTCCGGCCGCTTGTGCCACTCCTGGTCACGGCGGACCGGCAGCTGCCAGCAGACGTCGGGCTTGTATTCCAGCGGGTGCACGCCGTCGCGCAGCGCCTGGGCGTGCAGCGCGCAACCGCCCCCGCCGGCGAAGTCGGCGTCGTTGAGGAACACGCACGGCGCGTCGACGTCGCGGGTGGCGGTGCGCCGGGCCGGCGTCTTGCCGTCGACCGTGTCGTCCGCGGTCCAGTTCTTGAAGCCACGCCGGAAGTGCTGCCAGGTCTGCGGCGTGAGCCGCTTGACCGCCGCCTTCACCCGCTTCTCGTCGTCGGAGTCGGTGAAGAACGCGCCGTGCGAGCAGCACCCGTCGGCGGCGCGCCCGGCGACGATGCCGTGGCAGCCCCGGCCGAAGACGCACGTCCAGCGGGACAGCAGCCAGGTCAGGTCGGCGCGGACGACGTGCTTCGGGTCGGCCGGGTCGACGAACTCGATCCACTCCCGCGGGAAGTCCAGCCCGACCTCGCGGCTGCGCGGGTCGTCGGGGTCGTCCACCAGCACGTGAAGCTCGATCTGCCCTGTCACCCGGACCAGCGTACGCGCGGTCACCCCGCCCGGCCGGCGAGCCGACGAAACGTGTTGCCCCTAGGGTTCTTGCCATGCGACTGGGTGTCCTCGACGTCGGTTCCAACACGGTGCACCTGCTGGTGGTCGACGCCCACCACGGGGCACATCCCTGGCCGGCCCACTCGGAGAAGGTGGTGCTGCGGCTGGCCGAGCAGATCGGCCCGGACGGCGCGCTCACCGACACCGGCGCGGACGGGCTGGTCAAGGCGGTCGGCATGGCCCGGGCCGCGGCCGACGGGCTGGGCGCCGAGGACCTGCTGGCGTTCGCCACCAGCGCGGTCCGCGACGCCACCAACGCCGGCGAGGTGCTGGCCCGGGTCCGCGACGAGACAGGCGTACGCCTGGAGGTGCTCTCCGGCGCGGACGAGGCGCGGATGACGTTCCTCGCGGTGCGGCGGTGGTTCGGGTGGTCCGCCGGCCGGCTGCTGGCGCTGGACATCGGCGGCGGCTCGCTGGAGCTGGCCGCCGGCATCGACGAGCACCCGGACGTCGCGGTCTCGCTGCCGCTCGGCGCGGGCCGGCTCAGCCGGGAGCGGCTGGCGGTCGACCCGGCCGGCCTGCTGCCGCCGTCGGCGGAGGCCGTGGAGGAACTGCGGGCGTACGTGGACGCGCAGCTCGATCCGGTGGTCAAGCAGTTGACCGAGGTGGGCTGGGAGCGGCCGGTCGCCACCTCGAAGACGTTCCGCACGCTGGCCCGGCTGGCCGGGGCCGCGCCGTCCGGCGCCGGCCTCTGGGCCCGGCGCAGCCTGACCCGTACCGGCCTGCGGCAGGTGCTCGGGTTCGTCCGGCACATCCCGCCGGCCCACCTGCCCGAGCTGGAGGGGGTCAGCGCGCAACGGGCCCACCAGCTCCTGGCCGGCGCGGTCGTGGCCGAGGCGGTCATGCGCCGGCTCGACGTGGACAGCCTGGACATCTGTCCGTGGGCGCTGCGCGAGGGGGTCATCCTGCGCCGGTTGGATCAGCTCGCGCCGATGTGATCCACGCAGCCGCTCTGGGCGCTTTGCGGCTGCTCGTCCCGATGCCTCCTGGCGGGTGCCGCTACCCTCGGAGGCGTGACTTCCCGCGTCCCGGTGCTCCTGTCCACGTCCTCGGTCTTCCCCGAACGGACCGCGGCGGCGTTCCAGCTCGCCGCGGCGCTCGGGTACGACGGCATCGAGGTGATGGTCTGGACCGACCCGGTCAGCCAGGACCCGGGCGCGCTGCGGGGTCTCGCCGAGCACTACGGCGTCCCGGTGCTCTCGGTGCACGCGCCCTGCCTGCTGGTCACCCAGCGGGTGTGGAGCCCCGACCCGTGGGAGCGGCTGCGCCGCGCCGCCGAGCTGGCCGAGACCCTGGAGGCCCCCACCGTCGTGGTGCACCCGCCGTTCACCTGGCAGCGCGACTACGCGCGGACGTTCGCCGACGGGCTGGACACGATCGCCGGCCAGTTCGGCGGGCTCCGCTTCGCGGTGGAGAACATGTACCCGGTGCGGATGGCCGGCCGGCAGTTCGTGCCGTACGTGCCGGGCTGGGACCCGACCGACACCGGCTACGCCTCCTACACGCTGGACCTCTCGCACTGCGCGGCCTCGCACACGGACGCGCTGGCCATGGCCGACCGGATGGGGTCCGGCCTGGCGCACGTGCACCTGGGCGACGGCACCGGCGAGGGGCGGGACGAGCACCTGGTGCCCGGCCGGGGCGGTCAGCCCTGCGCGGAGCTGCTGCGCTCGCTGGCCGGTCGCGGCTTCACCGGCTCGGTGGCGGTGGAGGTGACCACCCGGGGCGCGAAGAGCCGCGCGGTCCGCGAGGCGGACCTGCGCGAGTCGCTGGAGTTCGCCCGGGCGAACCTGACCGCGCCCTCACCCGTCGACGCCTGAGCCCGCGCCGGCCGGGGTCAGCTGACCGGGGAGAGCGGCTGGGCCGGCACCGGCTGCTCGCCGACCGCGGCCCGCTTGCGGGCCCGGTGCGCGGCCACGTGCGAGCGGGTGGCGCAGCGCTCCGAGCAGAACCGCCGGCAGCAGTTGGACGAGGTGTCCAGGTAGACGTTGCCGCAGCGCTCGTCGGCGCAGACGCCGAACCGGGCGCTGCCGTACTCGCAGAGCCAGACCGACAGGCCCCAGACCGCGCCGGCCAGGTATTCCGAGGAGACCGAGGCGCCTCGGCTGGTCACGTGCATGTGCCAGTCCGAGGAGTCGTGGCCGGAGATGCGGGGCTGCACCGGGAACGCCTCCAGCAGCGCGTTCAGCTCCGCCACCGCCTCGCCGTCCCGCCCCGAGGTGCCGTACTCGAAGACGTCCCGGAGGCGCTTCTGCGCCCGCCGGAAGATCGCCAGGTCCCGTTCCGCGACCTCGTCGCGCATCCAGGCGTTCTCGTCCGGGAAGAGGGCCCGCAGGCCGTCGAGGTCGTCCAGCCGGGCGTTGACGAGCTCGACCCCGGTCCGGGCGTACGCGTCGAAGTTCACGACACCAACGGTAGACGACTCAGGGGAGGCGCGGCGCGTCGATGTAGTGGGGAAGGAACCGCGCGTAACCGTCAGTGATGAGGCTCTCGCTCTCCCGTACCCCGGCGCCGGCCGACGCGCCGTCCACGATCCAGCTGCCCAGCACCGTCCGGTAGCCCGCGAACTCGGGCAATGCGCGGAACTCCTGATAGCAGAAGCCCTCCTCGCCGTAGATTCCCGGATTGGTGATCTCGGTGCCGCCGGTCACGATGCGTACCGAGCCGCCCTCGCGGCCGAGCAGCGGCTTGGCCACGTACTCGGTCATGCCGCGCGGCGAGTCGAGGTATGCCGGCAGCAGCAGCTCGTGGCCCGGGTACAGCTCCCAGAGCACGGCCAGCAGCGCCTTGTTCGACAGCAGCAGCTTCCAGGCCGGCTCGATCCAGGTGGTGGGTGTGCCCGGCTCCAGCGCCGGCCGTCCGTACGGCTCGGCGAGCATCCACTCCCAGGGGTAGAGCTTGAAACAGGTGGTGATCGGCCGGTCGTCGGCGTCGACGAAACGCCGCCCGTCCCAGCCGACGTGCTGGATCGGCATGAGCGTCACGTCCAGCCCGGCCTGGCGGGCGGTCTCGGCCAGGTAGCCGGCGGTGATCTGGTCCTCGCCCGACTCCTCCTCGTTCGACCAGAGCACGTGCACCCGGGGGTCGTGCAGGCCGGCGCCGATCTTGGCCCACGTGGCGGTCAGCCGCTCGTGCAGGCTGTTCCACTGGTCCGCGTCCGGGCGGGTGTCCTCCAGCCAGTACCACTGCACGATGCTCGCCTCGACCAGCGCGGTCGGGGTGTCGGCGTTGTACTCCAGCATCTTCGGCGGCCAACTGCCGTCGTACCAGAGGTCGAACCGGCCGTAGAGCGTCGGCGGGCCCTCCCGCAGCGAGCGGGCGACCGCCTCGGCGGCCCACTCGGGGATGCCGAACTCGGCGTACCGGCGGCGGGCCACCACGTGCTCGGCGGCGGCGACCGACATCCGGTGCAGCTCCTCGGTCGCCTCCTCCAGCCGGAGCACCTCGTCCAGCGTGAAGGAGTAGGCCGCGGTCTCGTCCCAGTACGACATGATCTCGCCGTCGGGCAGTTCGGTGTCCACGTACACCAGGCCCTGGGTCCGGATGGTGTCGTCCCAGTCGGGGCGCGGCGTGCTCGCCTCGCGGCGCACGTCAGCCGCCGCAGGAGGCGAGGTGGGTGCCGAAGCCGCCGCGCTCGGGCAGCGCGGCGGTCGGCGCCGTGTCGCCGCGCG
>NZ_CADEAU010000132.1 GCF_902825405.1 Micromonospora maritima
GGCCGAGCCGTGGGCCCGCCTGGACCGGGCCGCCCTCACCCTGGCCGGGCTGACCGGACGGATGACCGGGCTGGCCGAGCCGGCGGTCCGGGAGGCGGCCGAGGCCGACCGTTCCCTGCGGGAGCTGGCGAGCCGGGTGGCCGGGGTGGAACGCGCGCTGAACATGGCTCCGCGCGGCCCGCTCGCCGAGGTGCACGCCACACTCGTCACCCAGTTGGAGGACGGGGTGGCCGCCTACGAGCGGCTGGTGGTCGCCGCGGCCGGTTACGTGGCCGAGGACGCCCGACCGACCGTCGAGCACGCCGCCGCCGCCGCCCGCCTCACCGAGGCCACCGACCTCCTGCACGGCGTGGCCTCCGCCCTCGCCGAACTCCGCACCCCCCTCCGCACTTCCTGACCCGTCCCACCCCGGGTCCGGCCTGCCCGGGCAACTCCGGCCCGATGGAGCTCGTGCGGTCGGCCTGGCCGGCCCTGACGTCAAGTCCCTGCTCGACTGGCTCGGGTGGTCGGGGCCGGTCAATCCTTGTCGATCATGAGGGTGGCGGCGATGTCGATCTCGAATCCCGCCGCCAACCTCATGATCGACCGATGCCGACTCCGCGAGCGGGGGTCGGTCCAACCGACCGTTTCGATCGGCCGAGGACGGCCGGCCCGGGTCGGCCGGTCGAGGCGCACTGTCAGGCGGGGGTGGTGATCTGGATCGGGGGGGTCCAGGGGGAGGTGCCGACGACGTTCGTCGCGCGTACCCGGTAGTGGTAGGTGGCGCCCCGGGCCAGGCCGGTGTTGGTGAAGCCGCGAGCGGTGACGCTGAACGTGGCCACCTCCCGGCCGAAGGCGGCGTCGGTGGCGCGCTGCACCACGAACCCGGCTCCCGGCCCGGCCAGCGGCTCCGCCGACCAGGTCAGGGTGACCGTGGCGGTGTCCGGGGCGGGCGCGCCGGCGGTGACGGCCACGGTGGTGGGCGTGGCGGGCCGGGGCGGGGTGGTCACCGCGGCGACCGTGGACCAGGGTGACGCCGCGCCCAGGTACGTGGTGCGGACCCGGTAGTAGTACGTGGTGTCCGGCGCGACCGCCGGGTCCAGGTGGGTCTCGCCGACGGCGATGGCGGTGGTGCCCGGCCCGCTGGTGAACGTGGGGTTGGTGGCCCGCTGCACGTCCACCCCGGTGGCGAACGAGCGGTTCGTCCAGCGCAGCGACACCCGCAGCGGCGCGGCCGGTGGCACCACGGCGGCCAGCCGCTCCGGGGCGGCCAGCCGGACCGCGGCCGGCACGCTGTTCGACCAGGCCGAGCAGCTCACCGCGTTCTCGGCGCGGATGCGGTAGTGGTAGGAGACGCCGGGGGTGACGGTGGCGTCCGTGTACCGGGTCGCGGCGGCGGCCACGGTGATCTCGGTCAGCCCGGAGGTGAAGGCGCTGTCGGTGGCGCGTTGCAACCGGTGGCTGGTGGCCGGCGGGCGACTGCCGTTGCCGGTCCAGGCCAGCGCGATGGCGGGCAGTGCGGTGGCCGAGCCGGGCGCCGGGGTCGCGGTCAGGCCGGTCGGTGCCACCGGCGCCACGCGCAGCACCAGGGGACGGCTCATGCCCTGGTCGCGCAGACCCGCCGAGCGGGTCTGCCAGCGGTACTCCCAACCCAGGTTGACCAGCTGGTTGACCACCACCGTGGGCCGGCCGTCGACCGGGCTGACCGGGCTGGCGTCGAGTCGTGCGCCGGCCGGCCGGGTCGGGTCGAGCAGCCGCACGCTGTCGCCGACCGTGAACGGCAGGGTGGGCACGACGGGGCGCAGCGCCACCACCACGTCCTCGCGCGGGTTGACCCGGACGGTGTCCTTCCAGCCCAGTTCACCCGGGTCGGGCGGGCGGACGGTGCCGTCCCAGCCGACCCGGTTGACCACCTGCATGTCGCAGCCCTCGACGTGCACCGGGTGGGTGCGCTCGGCGCCGCCGACGATCCGCCACAGCTGGGTGCCGTCGGCGGCCGCGCCCACCGGCACGGCCGGGTCGGTGACATGGAGCACCTCGGTGGCCGGGTCGACCGGGCCGAGCGGCAGGGCGGTCCGGGCCAGCGGTCCGGTGGCGGGGTGGCCGACCCCGAGCCGCCCGACCGCCCGGCCGTGCCGGGGCTCGAACACCTGCCCGACCGACTTCACCGCCAGCGGCAGCGTGACCGGCGCCGACGCGCCCGTCGGGGTGAACGTGACCGTGTCGGCCCGCGCCGCGACAAGCGTCGGCCGGGCGGTCCGGGTGCCCGTCGCCGCGTCGTACGCCGGTTGCGGCACGATCGGCGGCGGCTGGCTCTGCGCGTACGCGCCGGGCAGCCGCGCGGCGAGCCGGCGCACGTCGTACCGCTCGGCGGGGGTGCCGGTCACCCGGATCTGGAGCAGGGTACGGGTGTTCGGGCCGTAGCCGGGGCGGGCCGGGGGCAGGCCGCCGGCGGCGGTGTGGTCCGGCGCGCCGGTGTGGTGGTCGTAGCGGGGGTCGAACCGGGGCAGCGGCGCCGGGCAGTCGTTGTAGAGGATCAGGGTGTTGCCCGGTGGCACGGTGGAGAAGTCGACCACCACGTCGGCGCGTTCCCCGGGGGCGAGCAGGAGCGCGTGTCCGTCCACGTTGAGCACGGTCGGGTCCTGCCTGTCGTACCGGTAGCCGACCGGCCGGTTGGGCCGCACCACGGGCGCCGGGAGCAGGCCGCCCTCGTTGCCGATCTGGATCAGCTCCGGGCCGGCCGCCGCCGGGTCCGGCACGCCGCCGTCGCGCCCGTCCACCGGCCAGTACGCCGGGCGGCCCGGGGCCCGGACCGCCTCGACCATCGGCACCTCCCCGGCGCGGGGATCGGCCGGCGCGCCGTCGTCGGTCCACATCGGCCCGTCCGAGGCGGCCCGGTAGAGCTGGAGGTTGAGCGCCCGGTCCGCGCAGGCGTTGAGGATCCGGAACCGGTACGCCCGCGGTGACACCTCCAGGTACGGGTAGGCCACGCCGTTGACCAGCGGCGTGTCCCCGTACGCCTCGGGCACGGCCGACGGGTGCGGCACGCCCGGGACCAGCGGCGGCTCGTCCGGGTCGGTGACCGGGTCGTGGTGCGGGTTCGGCACCGGCGCGACCCACGGGGTGGCCCCGCCGTCCGGGTCGTGGGTCCACGGCCCGTAGTCCCAGCGGCCGGTGGGATTGCCGCCGCTGAGCCGGTACGGGTTCTGTCGCGGCTGGTAGACGTGCGGGTGCCAGAGGCTGCCCTTGGCGCCCCAGCGGTGGCGGTCCCAGGTCGGGTCCTGGGCGGCGAGCTGGGCGTCGTCGGGCACGAACGTCTTGTCCTCGACCACCAGCGGGAGCTGGTCGGCGGGGAGCACACCGTCGTCCACCAGCCGCTCCTCGGCCGGGTCGGTGAGCAGGTAGAGCGCGAGCTGCCCGGAGTAGACGGTGAGCCGGGAGAGACCGAGCGTGTTGTCGTGCAGCCACATCAGCCGGCCGCTCTGCTCGTTCGGGAAGTAGAGCGTGGTCGCGCCGGCGCCCGGCGGCGGCATGTCCGGCACCGGGACGACGCCCACCCCGACCGGGTACGGGGTGATCTCGCCGGCCGGGGTCACCCACTGCCACGGATTGCCGGCGCTGATCCAGGCGGTCTGCGCGCCGGCCAGGTGCGGCACCGCGCGGTTCTGCGGGTAGGGCGCGGGGCCGTCCAGCGGGCCGGGGCCGGCCCCGTCGACGGTCTCGTCGACCGGCAGGAACAGCTCGCCGGCCCGCCCGGTGGGGAGCTGGTTGATGAACTTGATCCGTACCGGCCGGCCGCGCCGGGCCACGATCATCGGGCCGAGGTGCCACGGCCGGTCCGGCGGGCTCACCGTGTTGTGGCCGGTGGCGTCCGTGCCGAGGTTGAGCTGGCGGTAGCCGCGCAGCCGGGTGGCGGGCAGGTCCCGGTGCAGGCGCTGCGCGTACTCCTGGAGGCCGATCTCGTAGTAGTCGCAGCCCGGCCAGGTGATGGTGTCCGGCACCGCGACCGGCAGCCGGGCGCCGAGCCCGGCGGTGGCCGGCTGGCCGGGGACCGGCAGCGGGTCGACGAACTTGCGGATACCGGTGCCGGGCACCGGTCGGAGCCGCACCGGGGAGGCCGGGTCGAGCCGGACCAGCCGGGCCAGGAAGGCGCCGGCGTCGGCCGCCCCGGTCAGCCCGTGCCCGGCCGCCGGCCCGGTCATCCGTCGAGCCCGGGGGCGTAGCGCAGGAGGAACGCCCGCTCCTCGGGTGCGATCCGGCGCGGCCGCTGGGCGGTCAGGTCGAACGGCACCAGCACCGACCGGGCGGTGCCGGCCAGCGTGTCGCCGTCGTAGAGCTCGTAGGCGACCGAGAAGGACGCGGCGCGGATCTCGTCGACCCAGAGTTCGATCCGCACGGTGGGTGCCGCCTCCGCGGTGGCCCGGCCGAGCGCGTAGTCGACCGGGCGCAGGTAGTCGACCTCGTGCCGGCGGATGACCACCCCGTCGGCGAACGAGCCCACCCCCCACGCCCGGCCGCCCGCGAACATCATCGCCACCCGGGCCTCCTCGTAGAGCGTGAGGAAGCGGGCGTTGTTGACGTGGCCGTACGCGTCCAGGTCGGACCAGCGCAACGCGCAGTGGTAGACGAACCGGTCAGTCACGGGTGAGCTTGCGGTAGGTCACCCGGTGCGGCCGGGCGGCCTCGGCGCCGAGGCGGTCGACCTTGTTCTTCTCGTAGGCCTCGAAGTTGCCCTCGAACCAGAACCACTTGGCCGGGTTCTGGTCGTCGCCCTCCCAGGCCAGGATGTGCGTGGCGACCCGGTCCAGGAACATCCGGTCGTGGGAGATGACCACGGCGCAGCCGGGGAACTCCAGCAGCGCGTTCTCCAGGCTGGAGAGCGTCTCCACGTCCAGGTCGTTGGTCGGCTCGTCGAGCAGGATGACGTTGCCGCCGATCTTGAGCGTCAGCGCCAGGTTGAGCCGGTTCCGCTCGCCGCCGGAGAGCACCTTGGTCGGCTTCTGCTGGTCCGGCCCCTTGAAGCCGAACGCGGCGATGTACGCCCGGGACGGCATCTCGACCTTGCCCACCATGAGGTGGTCCAGCCCGTCGGAGACGACCTCCCAGACGGTCTTGTCGCCGTCCAGGCCCTGCCGGTTCTGGTCGACGTACGACAGCGAGACCGTCTCGCCGACCCGGACCGCGCCGCTGGTCGGCTGCTCCATCCCGACGATGGTCTTGAACAGCGTGGTCTTGCCGACGCCGTTCGGGCCGATGATGCCGACGATGCCGTTGCGCGGCAGCGAGAACGACAGGTTGTCGATCAGGACCCGCTCGCCGAACGCCTTGGTCAGGCTGTTGGCCTCGATGACCGTGTTGCCCAGGCGCGGGCCCGGCGGGATCTGGATCTCCTCGAAGTCCAGCTTCCGGGTCTTCTCCGCCTCGGCGGCCATCTCGTCGTAGCGGTCGAGGCGGGCCTTGGACTTGGTCTGCCGCGCCTTGGCGTTCGAGCGGACCCACTCCAGTTCCTCGGAGAGGCGCTTCTTCATCTTGGCGTCGCGACGCCCCTCGACGGAGAGCCGGGCGGCCTTCTTCTCCAGGTAGGTGGAGTAGTTGCCCTCGTAGGGGTAGGCCCGGCCGCGGTCCAGCTCCAGGATCCAGTTGGCCACGTTGTCCAGGAAGTACCGGTCGTGGGTGATCGCCAGGACGGTGCCGGCGTACTTGGCCAGGTGCTGCTCCAACCACTGCACGCTCTCCGCGTCCAGGTGGTTGGTGGGCTCGTCGAGCAGCAGCAGGTCGGGTGCCTCCAGCAGCAGCTTGCACAGCGCCACCCGGCGGCGCTCACCACCGGAGAGCTTGGTGACGTCGGCGTCCGGCGGCGGGCAGCGCAGCGCGTCCATGGCCAGTTCGAGCTTGGAGTCGATGTCCCACGCGTCGGCGGTGTCCAGCTCCTCCTGGAGCTTGCCCATCTCCTCCATCAGCTCGTCGGAGTAGTCCGTCGCCATCTGCTCGGCGATCTTGTTGAACCGCTCCAGCTTGGCCTTGGTCTCGGCGACCGCCTCCTCGACGTTGCCGAGGACCGTCTTGGCGTCGTTGAGCGGCGGCTCCTGCGCCAGCATGCCGACGGAGTAGCCGGGCATCAGCCGGGCCTCGCCGTTGCTCGGCCGGTCCAGCCCTGCCATGATCTTGAGGAGGCTGGACTTGCCGGCGCCGTTCGGGCCGACCACACCGATCTTGACACCCGGCAGGAAGTTCAGCGTCACGTTGTCGAGCACGACCTTGTCGCCGTGCGCCTTGCGCGCCTTGTCCAGGACGTAGATGAACTGGGCCACGGTGCGGGCTACCTCCGTCGGTTGCGATCGCGGGCTTGCGGGGCGCGAGGCGCGGGCGTCGATCTCCACCCGCCGCCGCCGGCCGGGAGCCGGCCGCGCGCACGCCGCCGTCAATCCTGACAGGTACGGGCGGCCCCGCCCACATCACCCCACCCGAGCGGTACGGCGGCGCGCCTCGTTGCCGCTACCGGTACTACTCGCTAATGTCTCCAGTATGACCAAGAAGATCGCCATCAGCGTCCCCGACGACGTGGCCGAACGACTGGCCCAGGAGCCGAACGTCTCCGCGTTCGTCACCGAGAGCGTGCGGCAGCGGATGGCGGGAGAGCGCACCCGGCGCGCGCTCCGCCAGGTCGGCTTCCGGCTGTCCGACGGCGGGCTCGCAAACGCGGGCCACGCGCTCGACGAGGCCCAGGCGAAGATCACCCCGGAACTGCGCGCCCGGGCCGCCGCGTTGCTGAGCGAGTCGTCGCGCGGACGGTCGACCCGTGACTGACCCCGGGCTGGTGCTCGACACCGCCTGCCTGCTGGCCTACTCGGAAGGCACCGAGACGGTCGGGGAGCAGATCGCAACGGTCGCGGACCGGGGGCAGACGGTGATCGTGCCGGCGCTGTGTCTCGCCGAGGCGTACCGGCAGGTGGCCGTCGACGGCTGGCGCCTGCTGGACATCCTCGGCGATCTCGACCACGTGGTCGTCACCCCTGTGGCGCACGACATGTGCATGTTCCTCGGCGGCTGGTCGCGCACGCTCCTGAGCATGGACCTCGCCCAGGTGGCGTTGGAGGCCGCACGGGCCACCACACCGATCATGAGCGACCGGCGGGAACTGCTCGGTGAGGTGCTGCCCAAGGAGTGGCCGATCATCGACCTCTGAGCCCCCGGTGTCGACAAGATCACGCGGTGGGTTCGGCGGTGGTGGGACGGGTAGGTAACTCCGGCACGGGGGATCAGACGCCGCAGCTACGCTCAGTACGCTCATCGCGGTGGACCCGTCATACCCGGAGGTGGCCGATCGTGACCGTCCGTAGCTCCTTTGTCGTAGTGGCCAACCGCCTGCCCGTCGACGAGGTGAGCACACCCGAGGGGCGGCAGTGGCGGCGCAGCCCGGGCGGCCTGGTGACCGCGCTGCACCCGGTGCTCGCCGAGCACCAGGGCACGTGGGTCGGCTGGGCCGGCGGCACCGGCGCCGCACCCGAGCCGTTCGACCTGGAGGGGATCCGGCTGCACCCGGTGCCGCTGAGCGCCGAGGAGCTGGAGCGCTACTACGAGGGCCAGTCGAACGCGACCATCTGGCCGCTCTACCACGACGCGGTGGAGACGCCCGCCTACAAGCGGCGCTGGCGCGAGGCGTACCGGTTGGTCAACGCCCGGTTCGCGGAGGCCGCGGCGGACGTGGCGGCCGAGGGGGCGACGGTCTGGGTCCAGGACTACCAGCTCCAGCTGGTGCCGGCGATGCTCCGCGAGCTGCGGCCGGACCTGCGGATCGGGTTCTTCCTGCACATCCCGTTCCCGCCGATCGAGCTGTTCATGCAGATGCCGTTCCGCACCGAGATCCTGCGCGGCCTGCTCGGCGCGGACCTGGTCGGTTTCCAGCAGCGACTGGCGGCGCAGAACTTCGTCCGGCTGGCCCGGCACCTGCTCGGCCTGCGCTACGAGGGCCAGATGATCCAGGTCGACGGTCGGCAGGTGAAGGCGGGCGCCTTCCCCATCTCGATCGACACCAGGGAGATGGAGCGCCTGGCCGAGGACCCGGCGATCCAGGCCCGGGCCAAGCAGATCCGCGAGGAGCTGGGCAACCCGAAGACCATCATCCTGGGCGTCGACCGGCTCGACTACACCAAGGGCATCGAGCTTCGCCTCAAGGCCTTCCGGGAACTTCTCGCTGACGGAAAGTTGACAGTTCCCGACGCGGTTATGGTGCAGGTGGCGACGCCCAGCCGCGAGCGCGTGGAGCACTACCAGGCACTACGGGTGAAGGTGGAACGCGAGGTTGGCCGGATCAATGGTGAATTCGGCCGGGTCGGCGTGCCGGCGGTGCATTATCTGCATCAGTCGTACAGTCGCTCCGAACTGGCCGCGATGTACGTCGCGGCCGACGTGATGATGGTGACCCCGCTGCGAGACGGAATGAATCTGGTGGCCAAGGAGTACGTCGCATCGCGCGCCGACCAGGGCGGCGCGCTCGTGCTCAGTGAGTTCGCCGGCGCCGCCACCGAGCTGCGCCAGGCGTTCCTGTGTAACCCGCACGACCCGGACGCGGTCAAGGACGCGTTGCTCCGGGCCGTGCACGTCGAGAAACCCGAGGCCCGCCGCCGGATGCGCGTCATGCAGCGCCATCTGCGCAGCCACGACGTGGGCCACTGGGCCAAGTCGTTCCTCAGCGAGCTCGGCGTCCCCGATACGGAGGTGGCGTGACCTCGCCCGCAACCGCCACCGCCCACGGTGGTGTGCTCGACCCGGAACTGCGTGCCGCGATCGGCCGCATCGCCCGGGTTCCCCAGCTCCTCGTCGCCTGCGACTACGACGGCACGCTGGCCCCGATCGTCGAGGACCCGAGCAAGGCCGTGCCGTTGCCCGAGTCGGTCGCCGCGGTGCGCGCCCTGGCCTCGTTGCCGCAGACGAGCGTCGCGGTGGTCTCCGGTCGCGCGCTGCGTGACCTGGCCACGCTCTCCCGGCTGCCCAGCGAGGTGCACCTCGTCGGCAGCCACGGCTCGGAGTTCGACATCGGCTTCGTCGAGCGGCTCACCCCCGAGCTGATCGCGGTCCGGCACCGGCTCCGCGAGGTGCTGCGGGACATCGCCGCCGCGCATCCGGGGGTCCGCCTGGAGCGGAAGCCGGCCAGTGTGGCCGTGCACACCCGCGGGGTCGACCCGCAGATCGCCGCCGCCGCCGTGGAGGCGGTCCGCAGCGGGCCCGCGACCTGGGACGACGTCACCGTCACCCAGGGCAAGGAGGTCATCGAGCTGTCGGTGGTGGCCACCCACAAGGGCACCGCGGTCGACCAGCTCCGCACGCAGCTCGCGGCCAGCGCGGTGCTCTTCATCGGCGACGACGTCACCGACGAGAACGCGTTCGGCAACCTGCACGGGCCGGACCTCGGCATCAAGATCGGCCCCGGCGACACCCAGGCGGACTACCGGGTGGCCGAGCCGATCGAGGCGGCCCGCGCGCTCGGACTGCTGCTGGAGACGCGGCGGCACTGGCTGTTCGGCGAGCGGGCGGTGCCGATCGAGCGGCACTCGATGCTGGCCAACGGGCGTACCGTCGCGCTTGTCACTCCGGAAGCCAAGATCACCTGGCTGTGCCACCCGAAGCCGGACTCGGCGGCGATCTTCGCCGACCTGGTCGGCGGCAGCCCGGCCGGGCACTTCACCGTCGGCCCGGAGCGCGGCGGCATCCCGCTGGGTCAGCGCTACCGCAGCAACACCATGACCGTGGAGACCCGCTGGTCCGGGCTGACCGTGACCGACTGGCTCGACCTGCCGGTCCGGGAGACCACGCCGGACGACCCGGCCGTGGTCAGCGGCGACTCGACCCTGGTCCGGGTGCTCAGCGGCACCGGCCGGGCCCGCGTCGAGTTCGCCCCGCGCCCCGAGTTCGGCCAGGTGGCGGTGCAGCTCCAGCCGCTCGACGACGGGCTGCTGGTGCTCGGTTCCAACGAGCCGGTCGCGTTGCACTCCCCCGGCGTCCAGTGGGAGGTCACCAACGACGCCGGTTACGAGACCGCGAAGGCGGTGGTGGACCTCTCCGCCGCCGGCGGTCAGGTGGTGCTGGAGCTGCGCTTCGGCACGCAGAGCCTGGAGCCGCACCGGCTGCCGGTGCACGAGCGGCAGGCCGCCGCCGAGCAGCCCTGGAAGGACTGGGTGGCCTCGCTGCGGCTGCCCACCACCGCCCGGGACCTGGTGGCCCGCAGCGCGCTGACGTTGCGCGGGCTCTGCCACGAGCCGACCGGCTCGATCCTCGCCGCGGCGACCACGTCGCTGCCGGAGGAGCTGGGCGGGGTCCGCAACTGGGACTACCGCTACTGCTGGCTGCGGGACGCGGCGATGACCGCCCGCGCGCTCGTCGACCTCGGCTCCACCGAGGAGGCCGAGGGGTTGTTGCGCTGGATCGACGGCGTGGTCGACCGCACCGGCGGGCACCCGGAGCGGTTGCACCCGCTCTACACCGTCGACGGCTACGAGCTGGGCGCCGAGGCGGTCATCGACACGCTGCCCGGCTACGCCGGCTCCCGGCCGGTCCGGGTCGGCAACCTCGCCAACCACCAGCTCCAGCTCGACGTGTTCGGCCCGGTCGCCGACCTGATCGCGGCGGTGGCCGACGCCCGGGGCTCGGTCCGCGAGGACGAGTGGCGGGTGCTGGAGAACATGGTCGAGGCGGTCCGCCGCCGCTGGCACGAGCCCGACCACGGCATCTGGGAGGCCCGCCTCCCACCCCGGCACCACGTCTTCTCCAAGGTCATGCTCTGGATGACAGTCGACCGGGCGCTGCACGTGGTCCGGCAGCACGGTGGCGAGGACCGGCCGGAGTGGGTCGAGCTGCGCGACCGGATCGCCGCCAACGTGCTGGAGCACGGCTGGCACCCGGAGGCCGAGGCGTACAGCGTCGCCTACGGCTACGAGGAGATGGACGCCTCGTCGCTGTGGATCGGCATCTCCGGCCTGCTCGCCGGGGACGACCCGCGCTTCCTCTCCACCGTCCTCAAGATCGAGGCGGACCTGCGCAGTGGCCCGGTGGTCTACCGGTACCACTGGGACGACGGCCTGCCCGGCCGGGAGGGTGGCTTCCACATCTGCACGGCGTGGCTGATCGAGGCGTACCTGCGCACCGGCCGCCGCACCGACGCCGAGGAGCTGTTCACCCAGATGGTCGACACGGCCGGCCCGACCGGCCTGCTCCCCGAGCAGTACGACCCGCTCGCCGAGCGGGGCCTGGGCAACCACCCCCAGGCCTACAGCCACCTGGGCCTGATCCGCTGCGCCCTGCTCCTGGACAACATGCTCAAGCAGTGACCTGACCGAAGCGCCCGACGGCGGCGGGGACCCCCGGATCCCCGCCGCCGTCCTCGCCCCACCCCACCCCACGCCCACCCCCGCGATCTTGCACTTTGCGCCCCGGCGAAGGGGGCACAACGGGCGTCTGTCGGGCGCCAAGTGCAAGATCAGCGAGGTTGGCGGGGGGCGGGGGGTCAGGGGGTCAGGGCGTGGACTACGTGGCCCAGCACCACGATCGCGGGTGGGCGTAGCGCGGCGGTTTCGACGTCGGCGGCGACGGTGCCGAGCGTGGCGCGCAGCGTGCGCTGGGCGGCGGTGGTGCCCTCCTGGATCACCGCGGCCGGGGTGTCGGCCGGCTTGCCGTGCGCGATCAGGGTGGTGGCGATCGCGGCGAGATTCTTCAGGCCCATCAGGATCACCAGCGTGCCGCGCAGCCCGGCCAGGGCGTCCCAGCGCACCAGCGACGCGGGCGCGTCGGGGGCGAGGTGCCCGGAGACGACGGTGAACTCGTGCGCCACGCCCCGGTGGGTCACCGGCACGCCGGCCACCTCGGGCACGGCGATCGCGCTGGTGACCCCGGGGACCACGGTCACCGGCACGCCCGCCTCGGCGCAGGCCAGCAGCTCCTCGCCGCCGCGCCCGAAGACGTACGGATCGCCGCCCTTGAGCCGCACCACCACCTTGCCGGCCCGGGCCCGGTCGACCAGGATCCGGTTGATCTCCTCCTGGGCCCGTGACGGCCCGTACGGGATCTTCGACGCGTCGACCAGCTCGACGTCCGGACGCAGCTCGTCCAGGAGCAGACCCGGCACGAGCCGGTCCGCGACAACCACCTCGGCCTCGGTGAGCAGCCGCCAGCCCTTGACGGTGATCAGTTCCGGGTCGCCCGGCCCGGCGCCCACCAGCGCTACCCGACCCCCAGTGGTGTTAAGCGGGGCCCCTTCCTCTACCGAACGCGTTAACAAGGGGCCCTTCCTTGCACCGAGCAGCTCGCGGACGGCGTCGCGGACGGTCATCGCGCGGCGCGGGTCGCCGCCGCCGAGGACGGCCACGGTCACCGGCCCGTGCCGGGTCACGGCGGGCGTCCAGGCGCTGGCGGCGGCCCGGTCGTCGGCCCGT
>NZ_CADEAU010000133.1 GCF_902825405.1 Micromonospora maritima
TCGCGGCGACGGGCGTGGGCCGTGTCGGGGCCGACTTCTCGGGTCGACCTGTCGGCGCGCCGGGGCTCGCCGTGCCGCTGTCCGAGGCCTGCTGCCTGGGGCCGCTGTCCGGGGGCCGCTGTCTGAGGCCCGCTGTCTGGGGCCCGCTGTCTGGGGCCCGCTGTCCGGGGCCCGCCGTCTGGGGCCGCTGTCTGGGGCCGCTGTCCGGGGCCCGCCGTCTGGGGCCGCTGTCTGGGGCCGCTGTCTGAGGCCCGCCGTCTGGGGCCGCTGTCTGGGGCCGCTGTCTGAGGCCCGCCGTCTGGGGCCGCTGTCTGGGGCCGCTGTCCGGGGGCCGCTGTCTGGGGCCGCTGTCCGGGGGCCGCTGTCTGGGGCCGCTGTCTGGGGCCGCTGTCCGGGGCCGCTGTCCGCGTGGTCGGCGTCGCCGGGAGCGATGGTCGCTGGGCCGCTGTGTGCGCGGGCCGATGTCCGCCGGCCCGACCTGTCCGCAGGCGATATCAGGAACGACTCAGCTCGAAAGGCAGCCGAAGAGGTACTGCCAGGGAGCCCGGAAACGTCGACCGCCGCGCCCCTGGGTGCGAAGCGCGGCGGTCGGGTGGAACGTCGGGTCAGGAGCCGGGGGTGCCGGCGCGTTTGGTGGTCGCCTTGAGGAAGTCCCGGTTGAGCCGGCCGATGGTGTTCAGCGGGATGCCCTTCGGGCAGGCCGCGGCGCACTCGCCGATGTTGGTGCAGCCGCCGAAGCCGGCCTCGTCGTGCGCGTCCACCATGCCGATCACCCGGGTGTAGCGCTCGGGCTGGCCCTGCGGCAGCAGCGAGAGCTGAGTGATCTTGGCAGCGGTGAACAGCATGCCGGAGCCGTTCGGGCAGGCCGCCACACAGGCGCCGCAGCCGATGCAGGCCGCCGACTCGAAGGCGGCGTCCGCGTTGGCCTTGGCCACCGGGGTGGAGTGCGCCTCCGGGGCGCTACCGGTCGGTGCGGTGACGTAGCCGCCGGCGGCGATGATCTTGTCGAACGCGTTCCGGTCCACCACCAGGTCCTTGACGACCGGGAAGGCCCGGGCCCGCCAGGGCTCGATGTCGATCGTGTCGCCGTCGGCGAACTGCCGCATGTGCAGCTGGCAGGCGGTCGTGCCGCGCTGCGGGCCGTGCGCCTCGCCGTTGATCATGAGGCTGCACATGCCGCAGATGCCCTCGCGGCAGTCGTGGTCGAACGCGACCGGCTCCTCGCCGTCGAGGATCAGCCGCTCGTTGAGCACGTCGAGCATCTCCAGGAAGGACATGTCCGGGGACACGTCCTGCACCGGGTAGGTCACCATCCGACCCTTGTCCTCGGGGCCCGTCTGGCGCCAGATGCGCAGGGTCAGGTTCACTTGTAGCTCCGCTGCGTGGGGTGGACGTATTCGAAGGTCAGGTCTTCCTTGTGCAGCACGGGCTCACCGGTGCCGGTGTACTCCCAGGCCGCCACGTAGGCGAACCGGTCGTCGTCGCGCTGCGCCTCGCCGTCCGGGGTCTGGTACTCGGCCCGGAAGTGGCCGCCGCACGACTCCTCGCGGTGCAGCGCGTCGATGCACATCAGCTCGGCCAGCTCGAAGAAGTCGGCCACCCGGCCGGCCTTCTCCAGCGACTGGTTGAGCCCTTCGCCGTCGCCCGGCACGCGCACCCGCTGCCAGAACTGCTCGCGCAGCGCCCGGATCTCGTCGATCGCCTTGCGCAGCCCGGCCTCGGAGCGCTCCATGCCGCAGTGCTCCCACATGATCTGGCCCAGCTCGCGGTGGAACGAGTCGACCGTACGGTCGCCGTTGACCGCGAGCAGCCGGCTCAGCCGCTCCTCGACCTCGGTACGCGCCGCGACCGCCTCGGGGTGGCTGGCGTCGACCTTCTCCACCGGGTTGGCGGCCAGGTAGTTGGCCAGCGTGTTCGGCAGCACGAAGTAGCCGTCGGCCAGGCCCTGCATCAGCGCCGAGGCGCCGAGCCGGTTCGCGCCGTGGTCGGAGAAGTTGGCCTCGCCGATCACGAACAGGCCCGGGATGCTCGACTGGAGGTCGTAGTCGACCCAGAGGCCACCCATCGTGTAGTGCACGGCGGGGTAGATCCGCATCGGCACCTGGTACGGGTCCTCACCGGTGATCCGCTCGTACATCTCGAAGAGGTTGCCGTACTTGGCCTCGATGGCCTTGCGGCCGAGCCGGTCGATGGCGTCGGCGAAGTCCAGGTAGACGCCGAGCCCGGTCGGGCCGACGCCGCGTCCCTCGTCGCAGACGTTCTTCGCGGCGCGGGAGGCGATGTCGCGGGGGACCAGGTTGCCGAAGGAGGGGTAGATCCGCTCCAGGTAGTAGTCCCGCTCGTCCTCCGGGATGTCCCGCGGGCTGCGGTCGTCGCCCTTGGCCTTGGGCACCCACACCCGGCCGTCGTTGCGCAGCGACTCGCTCATCAGGGTCAGCTTCGACTGGTGGTCGCCGGAGACCGGGATGCAGGTCGGGTGGATCTGGGTGTAGCAGGGGTTGGCGAAGTACGCGCCCTTGCGGTGCGCCCGCCAGGAGGCGGTGACGTTGCAGCCCTTGGCGTTGGTGGAGAGGTAGAAGACGTTGCCGTAGCCGCCGGAGGCGAGCACGACCGCGTCCGCCATCTCGGTGCTGATCTCGCCGGTGACCAGGTCGCGGACCACGATGCCGCGGGCCCGTCCCTCGACGATGACCAGTTCGAGCATCTCGTGACGAGAGTTCATCTCCACGTTGCCCAGGCCGATCTGCCGCTCCAGCGCCTGGTACGCGCCGAGCAGCAGCTGCTGGCCCGTCTGGCCCCGGGCGTAGAAGGTGCGCTGCACCTGCGCGCCGCCGAACGAGCGGGTGTCCAGCAGGCCGCCGTACTCACGGGCGAACGGGACGCCCTGGGCGACGCACTGGTCGATGATGTTGACCGAGACCTCGGCCAGCCGGTGCACGTTCGACTCGCGGGAGCGGAAGTCGCCACCCTTGACCGTGTCGTAGAAGAGCCGGTGCACCGAGTCGCCGTCGTTGCGGTAGTTCTTCGCGGCGTTGATGCCGCCCTGCGCGGCGATCGAGTGGGCCCGGCGCGGGCTGTCCTGGTAGCAGTAGGACTTGACGTGGTAGCCCTGCTCGGCCAGGGTCGCCGCGGCGGAGCCGCCGGCCAGGCCGGTGCCGACCACGATCACGGTCAGCTTCCGGCGGTTGGCCGGGTTGACCAGCTTCATCTCGAACCGGTGGCGGTCCCACCGGGTCTCGATCGGGCCGTCCGGGGCGCGGGTGTCGGCGATCGGGTCGCCCTCGGTGTACAGATCCATGTCAGTCCACCAATCCGGTGAGTACGGCGAACGGGACCACCAGGTAGCCGGCGCAGAGCAGCACCGCGAAGACGAGCGCGGCGGCGCGGGCCCGGCGCTCGCCCCTCGGCGTCTGCTGGCCGAGGCTGCGGAACGCGCTGAAGGCGCCATGGCGCAGGTGGAAGCCGAGCGTCACGATGGCGAGCGTGTAGAAGAGCGTGACGTACCAGCGGCCCGGGGCGAAGTCGGCGACCACGTTGCCGTACGGGTTGGACGGGTCGCCCTGTGGGTTCAGGTGACCGGTGGTCAGGTCCAGGATGTGGTAGATCACGAAGAGCAGGATGATCACACCACCCCAACGCATCGTCCGGGCCGCGTAGTTCACGTGGATCTTGCGGCGGTGCGCGTACGCCACCGGCCGGGCGGCACGGGCCCGCGTCGCGAGCACGACGGCCGCCCCGA
Source organism: Micromonospora maritima (assembly GCF_902825405.1). Classification (GTDB taxonomy): domain Bacteria; phylum Actinomycetota; class Actinomycetes; order Mycobacteriales; family Micromonosporaceae; genus Micromonospora; species Micromonospora maritima. Next base: position 3,740 of record NZ_CADEAU010000133.1, read on the forward strand.
TGTGGGCCAGCACCGCCACCGTGAGCACGGTGCGCTGGATCCACAGGTACCAGGTGGTCGGCAGCAGCGGCGTGCCGAGATCCCGCAGCCAGTGCGCGTAGTGGTCGAACGACGTCTCGCCCGTGAAGATCTTCAGGTTGCCGAGCATGTGCACGATCAGGAACAGCACCAGGAGGATGCCCGTCACCGCCATGACGGCCTTCAGGCCGACGTTCGAGCGGATGGGCGACCGAGTTTTCGTGATTACCACACGACCGACGCTAGGAGCACTTCGATCAGGCGTCCAATGCATCGAAATCACAGTCTTGATAGCCGTAGGCTATGTAGATGCAGCTCCATCAGCTCCGGTACTTCGTCGCGGTCGCAGAAGTACGACATTTCACCCAAGCGGCCGATCTGGTCGGCATAACCCAGCCCTCGTTGAGTAAGCAAATTCACGCGCTGGAGACCGACCTCGGGGCCCCGCTCTTCGAGCGGGTAAGGGGCAACATCACCCTCACCGCGGCCGGCGACGTGCTGCTGCCGTTGGCGAAGCGGATCCTCGCCGACGTCGACACCGCGACCCGCGAGGTGCAGGAGCTGGTGGGGCTGCGGCGGGGTCGGGTCCGCCTGGGCGCCACACCGAGCCTGGCCACCTCGCTGGCGCCACCGGTGCTGCGCCGGTTCCGCGACGCCCACCCCACCGTCGACCTGCGGGTCGAGGAGGGCGGCTCGCAGGACCTCGTCCGCGACCTGCTGCGCGGCGACCTCGATCTGGCGTTGATCATCATGCCGTCCGCCGGCACCGACCCGGGGTTGCGCGCCGACCCGATCCTGCGGGAGAGCCTGGTGGTCGCCTCGGTGGACCCGCTGCCCGGCGCCTCGCCCGCCGGCGAGCTGCGCATCACCGACCTGCGCGACCAGCCCCTGGTGATGTTCCGCGAGGGCTACGACCTGCGCGACGCCACGCTCCAGGCGTGCCGGGCGGCCGGCTTCGAGCCCACCCTGTCGGTGGACGGCGGGGAGATGGACGCCGTGCTCAGCTTCGTCGAGGCGGGTCTCGGCGTCGCCCTGGTCCCCGGCATCGTGGTGGCCCGCCGGCCCGGCATCCGGGTGACCCGGCTCGTCCCACCCGGCGTCCGCCGGACCATCGCGGTGGCGCGCCGCCGCGACGTGGTGCCCACCCACGCCGGCCGCGAGCTGCGCCGCATCCTCCTGGAGTACGTCCACGACGCCACCGCCACCGACGAACTCCCGCCCGGCGTGGAGCCGCTGGCCTAGGTGGCGTCCGTGGTCGGCCAGTTGCGCAGCAGGGCGTCGACAGCGTCCAGCACCCGCTCCCAGCTCTCCGGCGGAGCGGGTGCGCTGTGGTCGAAGCCGCCCCCCATCTCCAGGCCGACGAAGCCCTGGAAGACGCTGCCGAGCAGGCGGACGGCGTGCGTCTGCTCCGGCTCGGGCAGGTGGTAGCCGCGCAGGATCGCCCGCATCATCGCCGAGTGCCGGACGCCGGCGCTGCCGGCCGCGGTCTGCGGGTCGAGTCGCATCTGGGCGGCGGCCCAGCGGCCCGGGCGGCGGTGGGCGTAGTCGCGGTAGACGTTCGCGAAGGCGGTGAGCGCCTCCTTGCCGGCCCGCCCGGCGAGCGCGTCGGCGGCCTCGTCGGCGAGTTCGCCGAGCGCGAGCAGCGCGATCCCGACCCGCAGGTCGTGGGAGTTGCGGACGTGCGAGTAGAGGGTGGCGACCGTCACGCCGCACCGCCTGGCCAGCGCGGAAACGGTCACCTGGTCGAAGCCGACCTCGTCGGCCAGCTCCGCCCCGGCCTGGATCAGACGTCCTCGGTTGAGTCCCGCACGGGCCATGAGTCTCCTCTCACCACGAACCATTATGCCTTTGCCTAAAGCCTTTAGGAAAATTACCCTTGGGTGTATGACCCCGTTGACCGAACCCCAGATCCGCGCCGCCTTCGTGAACTGCACCAAGGGCGAGGCGAAGCGACTGCACGTCCCGCGCGACCTCGGCACCCGCCCCTGGGACGACCTCGACTTCCTCGGCTGGCGAGATCCGCAGGCGCTCGACCGCGCCTACCTCGTCGCCGTCGTGGACGGCCGCCCGACCGGCCTGGCCCTGCGCCGCCCCAGCCCCGGGCCGGGGCAGCAGCGCCGCAACATGTGTTCGGTGTGCCTGACCAACCCGGCCGGCGGCGTCAGCCTGATGGTCGCGCGCAAGGCGGGCAAGGCCGGCCAGCAGGGCAACTCGGTGGGCGTCTACCTCTGCGACGACCTGGCCTGCTCGCTGTACCTGCGGGGCCGCAAGGACGCCGGCCCCGGCGCCCGCCTACCGGAGTCGCTGACCCTCGACGAGAAGATCGAGAGAACCCGCTCCCACCTGACCGCCTTCATCACCCGCGTCACCACCTGACCCCCCCCGCGGGGACGGGGGAGCGGGTCAGGGGGTTTCGGCGTCGTCCATGGCCCGGTAGATGCGCTGTTCCGAGACGGGGTAGGGGGTGCCGAGGGCCTGGGCGAAGACGTTCACCCGAAGCTCCTCGATCATCCAGCGGATCTGCCGCGCGGCCGGCGAGCCGCGCCGGGCCGGGGGCAGCGCCGCGAGCATGTCCTGGTACTCCTTCTGCACCACGGCGATGCGGTCCTGTTGCTGCTTGTCCCGCTGCGGGTTGCCGGGCAGCCGGTCCATCCGGCGCTCGATCGCGGTCAGGTAGCGCAGCAGGTCGGGCAGGCGCGCGTAGCCGGCCTCGGTGACGAAACCGGCGTGCACCAGGCCGCCGAGCTGCTGGCGGATGTCGGCCAGCGCGGCCACCACGGCCAGGTTGCGCGTCGCCCCGAGCCGCTGCTCGACCGCGTACGCGGCGGCGAGCACCTGCCGGACCCGGTTCATCACCTCGACCACGGTGTCGACCAGGTCGGCGCGGACCCGGTCGCGCAGCGCCGCGAAGCCGTCGGCGTCCCAGGCGGGGCCGCCCGCGTCCGCCACGAGCTTGTCGATGGCGGCGCCGGTGGCGTCCTCGATCAACGCCGGCACCCCGCCGTGCGGGTTGCGGGACAGCGCCAGTTTCGCCTCGTTGCTCAGCCGACCCTGGAGGAACTTGGCCGGGGAGGGCAGCGTCAGTCGCAGCAGCCGCCGGGTGCCCGCCCAGTGGGCGGCCTCCTGCTCGCCGGCGGAGTCGAACACCTTCACCCCGACCGTCGCGCCCTCGTCCACAAGCGCCGGGTACGCGGTCACCGCGAATCCGGCGCGGACCTGCTCGACGGTGCGCGGCAGCGTGCCGATCGTCCACCCGGTGAGCCCGCTGCGCGCGAGGTCCGGCGCGGCGGCGGCCACGACCTGGCGTACCTCCTGGCGCAGCTCGCGTTGCAGGGCCGGCAGGTCCTTGCCCTCGGCGACCGGCTTGTCGTCCTCGCCGAGCACCCGGAACGTGACCCGCAGGTGCGGCGGCAGCTTCCCCAGGTCCCAGGCGTCCGCCGGCACCGTCACGCCGGTCATCCGGCGCAGCTGTCGGGTCAGCGCGGCCAGCAGCGGCTCCTCGCCCGGCGTGATCGCGGCCAGCGCGGCGCGCGCGTAGTCGGGCACCGGCACGAAGTTGCGCCGGACCGGCTTGGGCAGCGACCGGATCAGCGCGATCACCAGCTCCTCGCGCAGCCCCGGCACCTGCCAGTCGAAGGACTCCGCCGGCACCTGGTTGAGCAGCGGCAGCGGGATGTCCACGGTCACGCCGTCGGTGGGCGCGGTCGGGTCGAACGTGTACGTCAGCGGCAGCGTCACGCCGTCGGCCCGCCACTCGTCCGGGAAGTCCTCCTCGTCCACCCCGCCCCGGCCGGCGTTGACCAGCAGTTCGCGGGTGAACGTGAGCAGGTCCGGCCGCTCCCGGCGGGTCTTCTTCCACCACGTGTCGAAGTGCCGGCCGGAGACCACGTCGGCGGGGATCCGCTGGTCGTAGAAGGCGAAGATGGTCTCGTCGTCGACCAGGATGTCGCGGCGCCGGGCCCGGTTCTCCAGCTCCTCGATCTCGGTCAGCAGCTTCTGGTTGTCCCGCCAGAACTGGTGGTGGGTCTGCCAGTCGCCCTCGACCAGGGCGTGCCTGATGAACAGCTCCCGGCTCATCGCCGGATCGATCCGCCCGAAGTTCACCTTGCGGGAGGTGACGATCGGGATGCCGTACAGCGTGACCTTCTCGTAGGCCATCACCGCGGCCTGCTTCTTCTCCCAGTGCGGCTCGCTGTAGCTGCGTTTGACCAGGTGCTGGGCCAGCGGCTCGACCCACTCCGGCTCGACCCGCCCGGCGACCCGGCCCCACAGCCGCGACGTCTCCACCAGCTCGGCGGCCATCACCCAGCGCGGCGGCTTCTTGAACAGCGCCGACCCGGGGAAGACGGCGAACTTCGCGCCCCGCGCGCCCAGGTACTCGTGCTTCTGCGCGTCCTTGAGGCCGAGGTGCGACAGCAGGCCGGGCAGCAGCGACTGGTGCACCTTCGGGGTGTCGATCTCCTCCGGCAGGTCGGCGCCGGCGCCGCGCCGACCCTCACCCTTGTCCGAGGTACGCAGCACCTGGCGCAACTGGCTGACGATGTCCTGCCACTCGCGTACCCGGAGGTAGTTGAGGTATTCGGCCTTGCACATCCGGCGGAACGCGCTGGAGGACAGTTCCCGCTGCTTCTCCCGCAGGTGGCGCCACAGGTTCAGGTACGCGACGAAGTCCGATTCCTTGTCGGCGAACCGGGCGTGCGCCTGGTCGGCCTGGGCCTGCTTGTCGGCCGGGCGTTCGCGCGGATCCTGGATGGACAGCGCGGCGGCGATCACCACCACCTCGGTGGCGCAGCCGTTGCGCTCGCCCTCCAGGACCATCCGGGCCAGCCGGGGGTCGACCGGGAGCTGCGCCAGCCGCCGGCCCAGCGCGGTGAGCCGCTTCGCCGGGTCCGTCTCGGCCGGGTCGAGCGCGCCCAGCTCGTGCAGCAGGTTGACGCCGTCGGTGATGTTGCGCCGGTCCGGCGGGTCGATGAACGGGAACGCCGCGACGTCGCCGAGCCCGATCGCCGTCATCTGGAGGATGACCGAGGCCAGGTTGGTCCGCAGGATCTCCGGGTCGGTGAACTCGGGGCGGGAGTCGAAGTCCTGCTCGTCGTAGAGGCGGATGCAGATGCCGTCCGAGGTGCGCCCGCAGCGGCCCTTGCGCTGGTTGGCGCTGGCCTGCGAGACCGGCTCGATCGGCAGCCGCTGCACCTTCAGCCGGCTGGAGTAGCGGGAGATCCGGGCGGTGCCCGGGTCCACCACGTACTTGATGCCCGGCACCGTCAGCGAGGTCTCCGCGACGTTGGTGGCCAGCACCACCCGCCGGTTGGAGTGCGCGGCGAAGACGCGATGCTGCTCGGCGGTGGACAGCCGGGCGTACAGCGGCAGGATCTCGGTGCCGAGCAGTGACCGCTTGGACTGCACCAGCTTGCCCAGCGCGTCGGCGGTGTCGCGGATCTCCCGCTCCCCGCTGAGGAACACCAGGATGTCGCCCGGGCCCTCGGCAGCCAGCTCCTCGACGGCGTCACCGATGGCCTGGATCTGGTCCCGGACGTTCTCCTCGTCGGCCTCGTCCTCCTCCTCGGCCTCGGTGACCTCGACCAGCGGCCGGTAGCGGACCTCCACCGGGTAGGTGCGCCCGGACACCTCGACCACCGGCGCCGGGTTGCCCTCGGCGTCGGCGAAGTGCTTCGCGAACCGGTCGGTCTCGATGGTCGCCGAGGTGATGACGACCTTGAGGTCGGGCCGGCGGGGGAGGAGCTGCCTGAGGTAGCCGAGGATGAAGTCGATGTTGAGGCTGCGCTCGTGCGCCTCGTCGATGATCAGCGTGTCGTACTGCCGCAGCATCCGGTCGGTCTGCAACTCGGCCAGCAGGATGCCGTCGGTCATCAGCTTGACCAGGCTGTTGTCGCCCACCTGGTCGGTGAAGCGCACCTTGTAGCCGACCACGTCGCCCAGCTCGGTGCCGAGTTCGTCGGCGATCCGGTCGGCGACGGTGCGGGCCGCCAGCCGGCGGGGCTGGGTGTGCCCGATCAGGCCGGTGATGCCGCGCCCCAGCTCCAGGCAGATCTTGGGCAGCTGGGTGGTCTTGCCGGAGCCGGTCTCGCCGGCCACGATCACCACCTGGTGGTCGCGGATCGCGGCGGCGATGTCGTCCCTGCGCTCGCTGACCGGTAGCTGCGGCGGATAGGTGATCGCCGGCACGGCCGCCCGGCGCGACTGGAGCCGCGCCTCGGCGCGGGCCACCTCGGCCGCGATCTCGGCCAGCGCCTCCTCGCGCCGTTGCGGGTCGCGCAGCCGCCGTACGCCGTCGAGCCGCCGCTGGAGCCGGCGCTGGTCGCGGAACATCAGGGGGGTGAGGCGACGGTGCAGGTCGCGAGCGGTCTCGGGGGCGGCGGGTACGGCTGGATTCTGCATGACGTCGCCAAGGATAGGCAGCCGCGCGGCGGACCGCCCCCGGGTTACCGGCGGTGGGCGCGCCCTCCCGGGTCGCGCGGCCGGGTCCGGATAGGGTTGCCGCCGACGCAGCCGACGAGGGGCGGGGATGATCATGCGGGACACCGACCGGGCGCTCGTGCAGGCCGCCACCGCCGTCGCGAAGCTGCGCTGCCGCAGCGACAACCACAGTGTCGCCGCCGCGGTGCGCAGCACCGACGGCCGGGTGTTCAGCGGCGTGAACGTCTACCACTTCACCGGCGGCCCGTGTGCCGAGGTGGTGGCGCTCGGCGCCGCCGCCACCCAGGGCGCCGGCGAGCTGGAGGCGATCGTCGCGGTGGGGGACCGGGGGCGCGGTGTCATCCCGCCCTGCGGGCGCTGCCGGCAGGTGCTGCTCGACTACTTCCCGTCGATCCGGGTGATCGTCGGCCCGCCGGACGGGCTGCGCGCCGTACCGATCGCCGATCTGCTGCCCGAGACGTACGTCTGGGCCGACCAGCAGGTCGAGGTGCCGGCCGCCGCGCCGCGCACCGGCGTGTGGCCGATGCCCGTGGTGCCCGGCGTCCGCCAGTCGGCCGAGGACTGACCCGCCGCTCCCCGGTGCGGCGAACCGCCTCTTGCGGCCGATTTCCAACGTTGTAATACTCGGGTGGTCCCGTCCTCAGGAGGCCCGATGACGCACCGATCCGCCAGCGCCGAGGAGACGCCGGTCGAGGCGCTCGGCGACCTCTACCGCGACGGCATCACCGCCTGCCGGGGCGCCTTCGACCCGGCCTGGGTCGCCCGGGTCGCCGAGGACGTCGAGACGGCGTTCCAGGAGGCCCGGTCCCGCCCCGACGGCGCGGTCGGCCGGGGCCCGCAGCGCTGGTACGTGGAGATCCACCCGGAGCAGCTGTCCGGCTTCGTCGACCTGGTCACCCACCCGTGGGTGGTGTCGGTGTGCCGGGCGGTGCTCGGCCCGGACTACGAGATCGTCGAGCTGGGCTTCGACGTCCCGTTCCCCGGTGCGGCGATGCAGCCGTGGCACCGCGACTTCCCGATGCCCGAGGAGACCCGGCTGCGGCGCCGGCTCACCTCGCTGGCGTTCAACCTCACCACCGTCGACACGGTGGAGGAGATGGGGCCGTTCGAGATCGCCCCGGGGACCCAGTGGGACGACGGCCGCGACTTCGACCACGAGATGTTCCCGCCCAAGGAGCGGTACGCGCGCTACGAGTCCCGTGCGGTGCGCAAGTATCCGCGGCGTGGCGACATCTCCGCGCGCTCCGCGCTCACCGTCCACCGGGGCACCCCGAACGTCAGCGACAGGTCCCGTCCGGTGCTGGTGCTCGGCGTCGACGCACCCGATGCGGGCAACGCCGCCCACCACGACATGGCGGTCACCCGCCCCTACTGGGACGACCTGCCGGAGCTGGTCCGGGAGCACCTGCGCTGCCCGGTGGTGGACACGCTGGTCCCGATCACCCAGAAGCACACCATCGAAGGGCTGGTGATGGGCGCCGAGTGAGCCGGCCGGTCAGTCGCCGGCCGCGGCCTCCAGCATCGACCGGGGCACCGGCACCCGCTCGAAGCGGACCTGACCCTCCGGCACCATCCAGCTCGCCACCCGCGCGACCAGCCGCCCGGCGCTGACCGCCGGGTCGTTGGCGTAGAGCTGCCGGGCGGTGTCCGGGTCCACCGACAGCACCACGAAACCGCGGATCCGCTCGTCATCGCCGTCCAGGAACGGCCCGGCCGCGAGCACCGCGCCCTGCTCCACCAGCCCGGCCTGGTGCGCCAGGTGCGCGTCCTGGATCCGGTCGAGGGCGTCCTGCGGCAGGTCGGGCGCGTCGTCCGGGCGGACCAGGAGCACCACGGTGTGCCTGTCGAATCGCATGCCCTCAGGGTAGGGGCTGCCGGGCGCGCAGCGCCCGGATCGACCAGTCCAGCACCGGCGCCAGGCTCTCGGCCGGCGGCCAGCCGTTGACCACGCAGAGCAGCTCCAGGTACCGCTCCCGGCGCGGGTCGTGCGCGGTCTCCAACCGATCCAGCATCCGTCGGCGCAGGTCGGCGTCGTCGGGCCGGCCGCAGAGCCGCGCGTACCGGGCCGCCGCCCGGGCGAGGACCGGGTCGGCGTCGGGCGAGGCCGGGT
>NZ_CADEAU010000134.1 GCF_902825405.1 Micromonospora maritima
CGCGGCGCCGGCACCCGGGCCGGACGCGGACGCATGCCCAGGGCCAGCACCTTGCCGTACCCGGCGGGCGCGATCCGGGCCAGCAGGTCGGGCAGCTTCGCCGACCAGCCGATCAGCACCCGGCCCCGACGTCGCCGCGCGCCGCGCAGGATCACCTCGGCCGCGGTCGCCGGGTCGATGGTGAGCAGCTTCTCGAACTGCCGGCGCCCGACCTCGTACTCCTCGACGGAGACACCGCTGCCGACCCGGGCGCTGGCGGCGATCCGGGTCCGGATGCCGCCCGGATGCACCGAGGTCACGCCGATCCCGTCGTCGACCAGCTCGTGCCGCACCGCCTCGGTGAAGCCGCGCACGGCGAACTTGCTCGCCGCGTACGCGGCCTGCCCGGCCGGAGCGATGAGGCCGAACAGGCTGGAGACGTTGACCAGGTGGGAGCCCGGTTCGGCCTTGAGCGCGGGCAGCAGCGCGTGGGTCATCCGCACCACCGCCCGGAAGTTGATCTCGATGACCCAGAGGAACTCCTCAAGCGTCACCTGGTCGAACCGGCCGCCGAGCGCGACGCCGGCGTTGTTGACCAGCAACCGGATCCGGGGATGCGCGCGGTGGATCTCCGCGGCCACCCGGTCGGTGGCGTCGGCGTCGGCGAGGTCGACCACGTGGGTCTCCACCCGCCGGTCGGGGTGGGCGGCCCGGATCGCCGCGACGACCGTGGCCAGGCCGTCGGCGTCCCGGTCGAGCAGGACCAGGTCGGCGCCGCGCCGGGCCAGCCCGTGGGCCAACGCCGCGCCGATGCCGCTCGCGGCGCCGGTGAGCACCGCCGTGCCGCCGACGAACTCCAGGTCACGCATCGCTTCCTCCCGAGGTCGCCACCGCCGCGGCGGCAGGCGCGCCGGCCCGGGCGAACCGTACGCCGTCGGTCAACGGACCGTGCCGCATCAGCCGGACGTCCCGAGGGTAGTTCTGGTGCAACCGCCAGGGCGCGTGCGGACCCTGCTTGGGCAGCTGGTCCACGGCGCGCAGCACGTACCCGGACTTCAGGTCGATGATCGGCTCCAGGTCGTCGGTGTCCGGCGCGAGCGGGGTGACGATCTGCTGACCGGTGTCGTCGAGGTGGCGCAGCAGCCGGCACACGTACGTGGCGACCAGGTCGGCCTTCAGCGTCCAGGAGGCGTTGGTGTAGCCGATCGTCATGGCGAAGTTGGGCACCCCGGACAGCATCATGCCCTTGTAGGCGATCGTCCGGGCCAGGTCGACCTCGTCGCCGTCGACGGCCAGGGTCATGCCGCCGAGCGCGAGCAGGTTGAGGCCGGTGGCGGTGACCACGACGTCGGCCGGCAGCTCCGCACCGGAGGCGAGCCGGATGCCGCGCGCGGTGAACGTGTCGATGGTGTCGGTGACCACGGACGCGCGGCCGGTGCTCAGCGCGGCGAACAGGTCGCCGTCGGGCACCACGCAGAGCCGCTGGTCCCAGGGGTCGTAGCGGGGCGAGAAGTGCCTGTCGACGTCGTAGCCGGCCGGCAGGCGACCCTTCGCGGCCCGGCGCAGGAACCGCTTCACCACGCCGGGGGCGCGGCGGCTGAGCTGGAAGTTGGCCACCCCGAGCGTGACGTTCTTCCACCGCGCCACCGCGTACGCGGCCTTGGGGGGCAGCCAGCGCCGCGCGGCGTCGGCGAACGGGTCGCGCGAGGGCAGCGCGATGACGTACGTGGGTGAGCGCTGGAGCATGGTGACGTGGGCGGCCCGCTCGGCCATGGCCGGGACCAGGGTGACGGCGGTGGCGCCGCTGCCGATGACGACCACCCGCTTGCCGGCGTAGTCCAGGTCGTCGGGCCAGCGCTGCGGGTGCACGAGTGTGCCGGCGTAGCGCTCGACGCCGGGGAACCGGGGGGTGTAGCCCTCGTCGTAGCGGTAGTAGCCGGAGTTGGTGAACAGGAACCCGCAGGTGAGCGTCACGTCCTCACCGGTGTCGTCGCGGTGGGCGTGCACGGTCCAGCGGGCGGTGGCGCTGTCCCACTCGGCGCGTACCGCCCGGTGGCGGAAGCGGATGTGCCGCTCCACGTCGTACTCGCGGGCGGTCTGCCGCACGTACGCCCGGATCGAGTCGCCGTCGGCGATGGCCTTCGGGTCGGTCCACGGCTTGAACGCGTAGCCGAGGGTGTACATGTCCGAGTCGGAGCGGATGCCCGGATAGCGGAACAGGTCCCAGGTGCCGCCGATGGCGTCCCGGGCCTCCAGCACCGCGTAGGTCTTGCCGGGACACTCCCGTCCCAGGTGGACGGCGGCCCCGATGCCGGACAGGCCGGCACCGACGATGAGGACGTCGACGTGGTCGGAGGCCATGGCTTCTCCCGTTCTCCCCGCGGTTCTCCCGGCGGTGGACCGGACACTATCCACAGGCGTCGAGGCCAGTCAACACCCTGTCGAGTCGATTCGACAGGGTGTCGAGCGGGTGTAGCATCGGCCGACATGACCAGTGCGCGCACGCCGACCGGGGCCGTACCGCGCGGGCGGCGGGCCGGCCGGTCCACCGGCGACGACCGGGAGACGGCGATCCTCGCCACCGCCGAGCGGCTGCTGCGCGAGCGCCCGTTCGGCGACATCTCCATCGACGACCTGGCCCGGGGCGCCGGGATCTCCCGCCCCACGTTCTACTTCTACTTCCCGTCCAAGGACGCCGTGCTGCTCACCCTGCTCGACCGGGTGACCGAGGAGGCGAACGCCGCTGCCGGCGACGTGCTCGACCGGCTCGCCGAGGACCCGCGCGCCCGCTGGCGGGAGCTGATCGCCCGGTTTCACGCCGCCTTCGGCGGCCACCGGGACGTGGTGCTGGCCTGCGCCCAGGTGCGCGGCACCAACCCCGAGGTACGGCGGCTCTGGGCCGAGGTGCTGGAACGCTGGGTCCGCGCGGTGCAGGCCGCGATCGAGTCCGAACGCGCGCGCGGCGCGGCCCCGGACGGATTGCCCGCCCGGGACCTCGCCATCGCGCTCAACTCGATGAACGAACGGGTCTGGTACGCGACCTTCGCCGGCGACGGACCGGCCGTGGCCGAGCGGGACGTCGTCGACGTGCTGCTGGACGTCTGGCTGACCGCGATCTACCGGACCACCACCCCGCCGCCGGTCAGGTCGCCCGCCGGAACTCCATGATCCAGTTGGTCTCCCAAGTGCGCTCGCCGTCGGTGGAGAACGCCTGCTCCCACCGGCAGGACGTCGGCGTGATCGCCGACCAGAGGAACCGGCAACGCACCGGCCGCCCCTCGTCGCTGTCGTCGGCGTAAAACGTGCCGACGCCGTCGGTGAACCGGCCCACCACCGGCGGCTGCTCCAGCACCCCGCGCCGGCTGTTCATCCACCAGATCGACCACAGCCCGGTCGCCGGGTCGAGCAGCCGCACAGTAGAACCCGAGAAGCCTCGGGTCGGGAAACGGATCTCGTCGAAGCTGCCGGCGCCGTCGAAGAACGAGCGCGCCTCGCTGGTGCCGGGGAACTCGTCCCAGTCGTCGCTGCCGACGTGGCGCTCCCGCAACCGCCGGTTGGTCACGTCCCACGTGCCGACGAAGAAGTCGAAGTCGCCCATCAGCGTCCCACCGGCCCCTCGGCGCGGGTGTCGGCCAGGTAGCCGACCAGGTCGGGCACGGTCGGTGCGAGCACGTGCCGAATCCATGCGGTCCGCTCGTGCTCCAGCACGCCCAGCTCCCAGACGCAGCCCACGCCGGGCCGGTCCATGTCGACGAAGTGCGCCGGGTCGTCGTCCGGGCAGTCCAGCGCGGGCTGGCCCGCGACCGCGATACGGCACTGGACGACGTTGTCGAAGAACCAGCTGTACGCCAGCAGGTACGCGCCGGTGTCCGCGCCCCGGTGCAACACCACCCAGCTCGCCGGTGGGGTGGTGCCGTCCGGCCCGGGCAGCAGGGTCGGCAGGTACGCGTGGGCGGCGTCGACCACCCGCGGTTCGAGCCGGCGGTCCGGCTGGTCGATGTGGTAGCGCTTGACGTGCCGGCCGGCGACCTCGACGGTCCCCGGCACGGTCAACTCCTTGTCGTGGAATGACATGGCCGGACGGTAGGACCCCTCCCCTGACAGCTACTGTCAGCAGAATGCGGGCCAGTCGACTTCTCTCCGTCCTGCTGCTCCTGCAGGCGCACGGCCGGCTCACCGCCGCCGACCTGGCCACCCGCCTGGAGGTGTCGGTCCGCACGATCTACCGGGACGTGGAGGCGCTGCACGCCGCCGGCATCCCGCTCTACGGCGAGGCGGGGCACGACGGCGGCTACCGGCTGGTCGAGGGCTGGCAGACCCGGCTGACCGGCCTGACCGCCGAGGAGGCCGACCGGCTGCTCTTCGCCGGGCTCCCCGGGCCGGCCGCCGAGCTGGGCTACCAGTCGGTCGTGGCCGCCGTGCAGCTCAAGGTGCGCGCCGCGCTGCCGACCCCGCTGGCCGACCGGGCCGCCCGGCTGGAGCAGCGGTTCCATCTGGACACGCCGGGCTGGTACTCCGACGGCGACCCCTCGCCGCACCTGGCCGAGGCCGCCGAGGCGGTGTGGCGGGAGCACCGGATCCGGGTGCGCTACCGCAGCTGGCGGGGCGAGGTGACGCGGGTGCTCGAACCGTACGGCCTGGTGCTCAAGGGCGGCCGCTGGTACGTCGTCGCCGCCCGACCGGACCGTGCCGAGCCGGCCACCTACCGGGTCAACCAGATCCTCGACCTCGCCCCGCTCGACGAACCGTTCGACCGGCCCGACTTCGACCTGCCGGCCTGGTGGAGTGCGCATGTGGTCGCGTTCCGGGCCGGTCTGCACCGGGACGAGGCCGCCGTGCGGCTCTCGCCCCGCGGGTTCGCCCGGCTGCGCGAGATCGGCAGCGACGTGGTGGTCGCCGCCGCCGAGGCGAGCGCAGGCCCGCCCGACGAGGCGGGCTGGGTACGGGCGGTGATCCCCATCGAGTCGCTGACCCACGCGCACGGCGACCTGCTCCGCCTCGGTGCCGAGGTGGAGGTCCTCTCCCCCGAGCCGCTGCGCCGACGCCTGGCCGAGACCGCAGCCGCCCTGACCGCCCTCTACCCCTCCCCGGCCTCCCCCACCTCCCCTGCCCTTCGTTGATCAAGGAGTTTGCGTCTTCCGGGCGCCGGTAACCGACGCGAACTCCTTGATCAACGCGCGAGGCACGGGCTGGGGCAGGGCCGGGCCTGGGGGGTCAGGGGAGGCAGTGGGCCAGGGTGGCCAGGGCGCGGTCGATCTCCGAGGGGGCGGTGGCGGCGTAGCCGAGGACCAGGCCGGGTGGCTGCGGACGCTGCCCGTGCCAGGACAGCGGCTGCACCTTGACGCCCCGGCGCAACGCGTCGGCGGCCAGCGCGACGTCATCCACCTCGTCGGGCAGCGTGACCAGCAGATGCAGCCCGGCGGCGGCGCCGTGGACGACCGCGCCGGGCAGGTGGGCCCGGACCGCCCGGATCATCGCGTCCCGGCGGCGTACGTGCCGGTGCCGCAGCATCCGCAGGTGCCGTTCCATCGCGCCCGACTCCATCAGCTCGGCCAGCACGAGTTGCGGCAGCGCGGCGTTGCCGAGGTCCGCCATCCGCTTGGCCGCCACCACGTCGGCGTGCAGCCGGGGCGGCACCAGCATCCAACCGATCCGCAGCGCCGGCGCCAGCAGCTTGGAGACACTGCCGGTGTAGCAGACCCGGTCCGGCAGCATGCCGCGCAACGCCGGCACCGGCGGCCGGTCGTAGCGGTGTTCGGCGTCGTAGTCGTCCTCCACCACCAGGCCGCCGTCGCGGGCCCAGGCCAGCAGCCGGCGACGCCGCTCGCCGTCGAGCACCACCCCGGTCGGGAACTGGTGCGCCGGGGTCAGCAGCACGGCCGGTGCCCCGCTGGCCGCCAGCAGGTCGACCCGCAGTCCCCGGTCGTCCACCGGCACCGGCGGGATCGCCAGCCCCCAGGTGGCCAGGTGCTGCCGGACCCCGAGCGACCCGGGGTCCTCCACCGCCACCGTGTGCACGGCGTGGGCGTGCAGCACCTGGGCGAGCAGACCGAGCGCCTGGGACACCCCGGCGACGACCACCACCTCGGCCGGGTCGACCCGGATGCCCCGGTTGCGGGCCAGCCAGTTGGCGACCGCCAGCCGCAGCGCCGGCGTGCCGGTCGGGTCACCGTAGCCGAGCGCGGCCGGTGTCAGCCGGTCCAGCACGGTCCGCTCGGCGCGCAGCCAGGCCGCGCGCGGAAAGGCCGCCAGGTCGGGTACGCCGGGAGTCAGGTCCACCTCCGCCGGCGCCGCCCGCAACACGTCGAACACCTCGACGCCGGGCCGCTCGGTGAACACCGCCGGCGGACGGCGCGGCGTGGGGCTACGGCTCACCACGGCGGCCGGGGTGGCCACCACGACCGTCCCGGCCCGGCCGCGGCCGGCCACGTGCCCGTCCTCACCCAACCGCTGGTACGCCTCGGTGACCACGCCGCGGGAGACGCCCAACTCGCCGGCGAGCACCCGGGTGGCCGGCAACCGGGCGCCCACCGGCACCCGGCCGTCGGCGATGGCGGCCCGCAGCCGGGCGGCCAGCCAGTCCGCGCGACCGCCCGGTGGCGCCTCGCCGATGTCCAGCTGGAGGAAGTCGGCGCCGGCCGTTATGGACCCCTCCGACGCGACGGCTTTGGCCCTGCCCATGGGGCCATTATGGCCGCAGGCTGGACCGCATGAGTATCGCCTTTCTCCTGACCACGCTGGTCGTGGTGGTCACCCCCGGAACCGGGGTGGTGCACACGCTCGCCTCCGCGGTCGCGGCCGGACGCCGGGCCGGTCTCGTCGCCGCCGCCGGTTGCACGCTCAGCCTCGTCCCGCACCTGGTCGCCGCGGTGACCGGTCTCGCCGCCCTGCTACGTGCCGGCACCCCGGCCTTCCGGGTGGTGACCTGGCTGGGCGTGGCGTACCTGCTCTGGATGGCCTGGTCGGCGCTGCGCGAGCGCGGACCACTGACCATCGACGGCGACCGGGCGGCCCGCCCGGCGGCGACCGTGTTCCGTGACGGGGTGCTGCTGAACCTGCTGAACCCGAAGGTGACGGTGTTCTTCGTGGCGTTCCTGCCCCAGTTCGTGCCCCCGGACACGCCCGCCGCCCCCGCTCGCATGCTGCTCTGCGGCCTGGTGTTCATGCTGGCCACGCTCGTGGTGTTCGCCGGGTACGCGCTGCTGGCCAGCGCACTGCGCCGACGCGTGCTGTCCCGACCCCGGCTCACCGCGCTGCTGCGGCACGGCTTCGCGGGCAGTTTCCTCGCGCTGGGTCTCGGGCTGGCCCTCACCGCCCGGTAGGCGCCGCCCGCGCGAGGTCCACTCACCACGAGGTAAACGCCCACCGGCCCGGATCGGGCCGACCAGCTCAACTCGACGCGGTCGATCATGAAGTTGGCGGCGCGAATTGTCTGGTTCGAAGCGGTCAACTTCATGGTCAACAGGCGGGGCGGGCAGAGGTGGCAGCAGCCGCGCGGGGTGGCGGGTCAGGTGGTCGGGCGGTCCGGGTCGTCGGCGCCCATGATCTCGTCGAACTCGGCCGGACTGATCTCGCCGGTGCGCAGCCGGCGGGCGTTGGCGGCGAACCGGGCCAGCCCGGCGCCGCGCGGATCGGGCGGCGTGAGCGGACCGGCGTCGGTGGTCGGCGCGTCGGCTCCCACGCGCGGGTCGGTGGGGTCGACCGGCTCGGCGTGCAGGTCGCGCAGGGCGTCGGCCAGTCGCGCGTCGGCGGTGCCCCACCACCGCCTCGCCAGTTCGACGGTGCGGCCGAGGGAATCCTCCGCCACCCGCTCGGCCCGCAGCTCGGCGCGCATCATGCGCAGGAAGACCACGGTCACGGCATCGGACTCGTCGGCGATCACGCGCGCACCCTAACGACCCGGTACGACGAAACCCCCGCCGCCTCCACCCGGCGGCGCGATGATCGGGACATGGCGCACCGACCGGCCCGGGGACACCGCTGCGTGCCGCACACCGCCGACGTCCGGATCGAGGCGTGGGCACCGAGTCGGGAGGGCTGCGTGGCCGAGGCGGTGGCGGCGCTCGTCGACACGTTCGTCGACACCGCCTCGGCGACGCCGACCGGGTCGTCGGACTTCCGGGTGCCGCCCGGCGACGACGGGGACCTGCTGGTCGGCGTCCTCGACGAGGTGATCTTCCGGATGGAGACCGAGGGCGTGCTGCCGCTCGGCACGGAGGTCCGCCCGGCCGGCGACGGGGGCCTCGTGGTGCGGTGGCGTACCACCGGCACGGAGGCGGTCGAGCTGGTCGGTGCCGTACCGAAGGCGGTGTCGCTGCACGAGCTGCGGTTCGGGGCGGCGTCGGGCGACTGGGAGTGCGCGGTGACGCTGGACGTGTAACGCGCTCAACCCTTCACCACGCCCAGCGGGACCAGCCGGGCCACCTTCGCGCACAGGCCGGCGCCCTCGGCCACGGCCACCACGGCGGTGACGTCCTTGTACGCCTCCGGCATCTCCTCGGCCAGCCCGCGCCGGGACGCGCCGCGGACCACGACGTCCCGTGCCGCCAGCTCGCGCCGTGGGTCGTGCCCGCGTACCGCCCGGCTGGCCTGGGTGCGGCTGCGGACACGACCCGCGCCGTGGCAGGTCGAGGCCCAGGCCGGCGCGTCCGGCACGCCGGTGAGGACGTACGAGGCGGTGCCCATCGAGCCCGGGATGAGCACCGGCTGTCCCACCGGACGCAGTTCCTCGGGCAGGTCGGGATGCCCGGGCGGCAGGGCCCGGGTGGCGCCCTTGCGGTGCACGCAGAGCCGGCGCGGCGTCCCGTCCACCCGGTGCTCCTCGATCTTGGCGAGGTTGTGCGACACGTCGTAGACCAGGTCGAGGTCGCAGCCGGTGACCCGGGTGAAGACCTGGCGCGCGGCGTGGGCCAGCAACTGCCGGTTGGCCCGGGCGTAGTTGGCCGCCGCCGCCATCGCCCCCAGGTACGCCCGCCCCTGCGGCGAGGTGACCGGCGCGCAGGCCAGCTGCCGGTCGGGCACGTCGATGCCGTACCCGGGCATGACCGCCTCCATGGCCCGCACGTGGTCGGTGCAGATCTGGTGGCCCAGTCCGCGCGAACCACAGTGGATCATCACGCACACCTGCCCGGCGCGCAGCCCGAACGCGGCGGCGGCCGGCTCGTCGTAGACCTCCTCGACGGCCTGCACCTCCAGGAAGTGGTTGCCCGAGCCGAGGCTGCCCACCTGGCCGGCGCCGCGCTCGATCGCCCGCGCGCTGACCTGGGTGGGGTCGGCGTCGTCGACCGCGCCGCGATCCTCGCAGCGGTCCAGGTCGCGGGGCACGCCGAAGCCGCGCTCGACCGCGTACCGGGAACCGCCGCGCAGCACCGCGTCCAGCTCGGCCCGGTCACCCAGGTGCCACACGGCACCGCGGCCCATGCCGCGCGGGGTGGACTCGCCGAGTCCGTCCATCAGCGCGTCCAGTCGGGGGCGCAGGGCCGACCGGTCCAGGTCCGCGGTGAGCAGCCGCACCCCGCAGGAGATGTCGAAGCCGACGCCGCCGGGCGAGACCACCCCGCCGGCCGCCACGTCGGTGGCCGCCACCCCGCCGATCGGGAAGCCGTAGCCCCAGTGCACGTCCGGCATGGCGTACGAGGCGCCGACGATGCCGGGCAGCGTGGCCACGTTCGCGACCTGCTCCAGGGACCTGTCCGTCCCGGCGTCGGGCAGCAACGCGGGCGAGGCGTACACCACGCCCGGGACCCGCATCTCCTCGCGCCGGTCGATCCGGAACCGGTACGGCGACTCCTCGACCAGGTCCATGGTAGGCCGGCTACCCGGCTCCCGGACCGCTACACGCCGGTTCGCGTCACCTCTTCCGGGTGACCGGCCTCAGCGGAATGCCGGCGGGTGGCCCCCCGGGTTGCCTAAGGTGACGACCATGGGGCAGCACGCCGAGCTGGGCGGAAACCGCTACCGGCGGTTGCGTGCCGTCAACGTGCTTGTCGGTGCGCTGCTCGCCGCCGAGGGCATCTGGATGTGGGCGGCCAGCAACGACCTGTCCCTGCCGGTGACCGCGTCGTATCTGACGGCGGACCCGGTGACCCTGCGGGACGCCACCGTCCCGGAGGTGGCCTTCCGGGTCGCCGTGGGGCCGGCGGTGGCGGTCTTCCTGCTGCTCGCCGCGGTCGACCACTTCGTGACCGCCGCCCCGGGCGTGCACCGCTGGTACGAGCGCAACCTGGATCGCCGGGCCAACTACGCCCGATGGATCGAGTACTCGGTCAGCGCGTCGATCATGATCGTGCTGATCGGCCTGTTCGTCGGGATCCGCGATCTCGCGGCGGTGATCGGGATCTTCGCCGCGAACACCGCGATGATCCTGTTCGGTCTCCTGATGGAGCGGCAGCAGACGCCGGGCCGGGCCGACTGGAGCGCGTTCTGGTTCGGCTCGCTGGTCGGCGCGGCGCCCTGGCTCGCGATCGCCGTCTACGTCGCCCAGCCGCCGGAGATTCCCGGCTTCGTGTGGGCGATCATCATCGTGCAGTTCCTCCTCTTCGCGAGCTTCGCGGTCAACATGGCGCTGCAGTACGCCCGGCGCGGCCGGTGGCGGGACTACCGCTACGGCGAGGTCTCGTACATCGTGCTCAGCCTGGCGGCCAAGTCCGCGCTGGCGTGGCTCATCTACGCCAACGTGCTCCGCTCCTGAGATCGGCGCGCCCGACGAGGGCGTGGAGGGCCGTCAGCGGTTGAGGTAGCCGGCGAGGCCACCGAGTTCCTCGCTGGCGATGAACACCGACCGGACGTTGAGGATCGCCTCCTCGACGTGGAGGGGGCAGCCCCACGCGGAGTCGCCCCAGGAATCGGCGATCTTGATCTCGGCCGCCTCGGTGCATCCGGGGGTGCCACCGAGTTGGCACCGCTCGGGGCGCGGCCGGGCGGCCTGCGCGACGGCGGCGGCACGCATCCGGGCCGCGAGTTCCGCGGCGGTGGCGGCGCGCCGCTCGGCCTCGCCGCGCAGTTCCCGCTCCGCGCGTACCGCCTCGGACAGCTGATCGTGGGCGGCTCGGGCGCGGGCCTCGGCTTCCGCCTTCGCCTGCTCGATGTGGTGGCGTTCGATGGCCAGGGCCGCGGTGCCGGTGAAGAGCTGGATCAGCGCGAGATCGGCGTCCCGGGGGATCCGCGGCGCGCGGTGGTACACGGCGAAGGTGCCCAGCAGGCTGCCGTCGCGGGCCAGGATCGGCGTCGACCAGCAGGCGCCCAACCCGGCCCGCTCCGCGAGCCCCCGGAAGTCGGCCCAGAACGGGTCGGCGGCGATGTCGGTGACGATGACCGGCTCCCGCCGGTGCGCGGCGGTGCCGCAGGAGCCCACGCCCTCGCCGGTGGCGATTCCGTCGATGGCCTGGTTGTAGAAGTCGGGCAGGCTCGGTGCGGCGCCGTGGCGCAGGTGCCGGCCATCGGGGTCGGCGAGCAGGACGGAGACGAGCACCTCCTGCGGGGCCAGGTTCTCGATGCAGCGGGCCATGCCCTCCAGAACCTCGGGCAGGGGTGCCTGACGGGCGATCTGCTCCAGCAGGGCCCGGTGCTCGGCCATCAGCCGCTGGGCGTGCTTGACCTGGGTGGTCTCCACGCCGATCACCCGGATCCCGGTCACGGTGCCGTCGGCGTCGTGACGCGGTTCGTAGGTGAAGTCGAAGAACGCCTCCCGGGCGTGCGGGCCGGCGCCCAGCACGACCCGCGCGTCCCGTCCGGTGTAGGGCTTCCCCGTGCGGTAGACCTCGTCCAACAGCGCGAGGAAGCCCTGGTCCGCCAACTCGGGCAGCAGGTCGGCGATCGCCACCCCGGTGCGCGCCCGTTCCTCACCGATGGTGGCGAAGAACGCCGGATTCGCCACCTCGACCACGTGCGAGGGGCCGGCGAGCGACGCGAAGACGGCGATCGACTGCCCGAACAGCCCGCGCAGATCGTCGCCCCCCGCGTCGTCCACCTCTGCCGGAGTCGCGGCAGCGGGCCGCTGGCCGGGTACCGCCGTCATGTCGTGGTTCCCTCTCACGTACGGCTCCGTCGGATCGCGGGTGGTCGGCTGTGGTGACCGTCGCCAGCGTACGGGGAAGGTCGCGCGGCGGCAGGACCGCGGTCGTGGTCCCCGGCGGTCAGGCCTGGTCCCCCGGCCGGGCGCGGCCGTCGCCGGCGGCCGTCACCGGTTCGGCGGCGTCCACCGGTCCGTCTTCGGGGTGGTGGCAGGCGGTGAGTTGGGTGCCGTCGTTGCGGGTGACGAGGGCGGGTTCTTCGGTGGCGCAGCGGTCGGTGGCTTTCCAGCAGCGGG
>NZ_CADEAU010000135.1 GCF_902825405.1 Micromonospora maritima
GGCCTGCCGCGCCGGACCCGGGGCGGGCAGCTGCCCGCCCCGTTGCCCGACACCAGCGGGCCGCCGCCCGCGGCGGACCTGCTCGACCCCGAGGTGGTACGCGCCCGGCTGTCCGCCCTCGCCGAGGGGGTGGCCAGCGCGACGCGCCGTGCCCCGAACACCACACCCACCGGGAGAACGCCATGACCACACCCGTTACCGCCGGACTCGACTGGCTGCTGGCGAACTTCGCCGAGCAGGTGCCGGACGTCTCGCACGCGCTCGCGGTCTCCGAGGACGGCCTGCGGCTCGCCGCCTCGCCCGATCTCTCCGCCGACCAGGTCGACCAGCTCGCCGCCGTGATCAGCGGCCTGGCGAGTCTGACCGTCGGGGCGGCCCGGCTGATGTCCGCCGGCCGGGTCCGCCAGCAGATCGTGGACATGGACGGCGGGGTGATGCTGGTGATGGCCGTCGGCGAGCGGGCGTTGCTCGGCGTGCTCGCCGCGCCCGGCTGCGACCTGGGCCAGATCGGCTACGAGACGGCGACGCTGGTGCAGCGGGTGGCGGAGGCGCTGGAACCGGCGGCCCGCCGGTGACCGGCCGCCCGCGGCGGCTGGTGGCCGCCCTGCTGGCGGTCGCGCTCCTGGTCGGCTGCGGCGGGAACGCCGAGACGCCGGCATGGCACGGCGGGCGGATCTTCCTGGCCACCGGCAACACCACAGGCGTCTACTACCAGCTCGGCGGCGGGTACGCCGACCTGATCACCCGCCACCTGCCCGGCTACGAGGCGCGGGCGGAGCCGACCGGTGCGTCGGTGGAGAACATCACCCGGGTGGCAGGTGGCGACATGGAGATCGCGTTCAGCCTGGCGGACACCGCCGCGGACGCGGTCAACGGGCGGGGCGCGTTCGACAGGCAACCGCAGCCGGTGCGGGCGCTGGCCCGGGTCTACAGCAACTACACCCACGTGATCGTCCGGGCCGACGGCAAGATCCGCAGTTTCGCGGACCTGCGCGGCAAGCGGATCTCCACCGGCTCGCCGAAGTCGGGCACCGACATCATCGCCGGTCGCCTGCTCACCGCCGGCGGCATCAACCCGGACCGGGACATCAAGCGGGTGAACCTGTCCCTGCCGGAGACCGTGAAACGAATGCGAGCGAACACGCTGGACGCCATGTTCTTCTCCGGCGGGCTGCCCACCCCCGGCGTCAAGGACCTGCTCTCCGCCGCGCCCGGCACGTTCCGGCTGCTGCCGCTGACCGAACTGATCGAGCCGTTGGGGGCCCGCTACGGCTCGGTCTACACCACCGCCACGCTGCCGAAGGAGGTCTACGGCACGCCGGAGCCGACGCCGACCATCACGGTGGCGAACGTGATCCTGGTGGCCGCGGACATGCCGGACCAGCTCGCGTACGACCTGACCCGGGTGCTCTTCACCTGGCAGGGCGAGCTGGTCCAGGTGCACCCGGAGGCGGCGAACTTCACCCGGTCGAGCGCGGCGCTGACCGACCCGATCCCGCTGCATCCGGGGGCGGCGCGGTTCTACCGCGACGACGGCTGAACATGCGTGACCCGGCCAGCGCACCCACCGGCCGACGACCCGGGCCGCGGTCGTGGACCGCGGCCCGGGTCCTCCTGTCACCTCAGCTCAGGGCGATGTAGAGCCGTCGACCCGCGGGCCGGTAGCCGACGCGCTCGTACACCCGCCAGGAGTCCTCTCCGGACGCCTCCAGCCAGGCGACCTCGACGCCGACGTCGAACAGCCGCCGGGTGACGTCGGCGGTGATCGCGCCCGCCAGCCCCTGGCGGCGGTACGGCGTACGGACGGCGATGCCGGCGACCTCGCTCACCCCGCCGACGGGCGGTGCCGCCCCGCCACCTCCCGCGCAGGTGCCGTCGTCGGTCACCGCCATCACGACCACACCACCGGCGTCCTGCTGACGCAGGACCCGAGCCACGTCGGCCCCGGATGCCACCGGGTCCCCGCCGAACGCCTCGTTCTGCGCGCCGACAGTCGCGGCGCGCTCGGTGTCGGTGGTCGGCACGCGCAACCGGACGTGGTCGGGCGCGGGTGGTGTCCGCAGGGTGCCCGGCACACAGAGCAGGTAGGTGTGCCGGGCCTCCACGACGAAACCGGCACCGGTCAGGAGCGCCTCCAGGCCGGGGGCACAACTGGTGACGTACTCCAGTCGGGGTGTGCGACCGGCCGCGCGGAAGGCCGCGACCAGGGCGGCGACGTCGCCGGCGGTGACGGTGGCACCGGGGCGCGGCGTCGCGTAGTTGATGTGAGGGCTGGACGTCGTCGGATCCGTCCCGATCACGAACGGCCCCACCTCGATGGGCGCGGGTCGGTTGCGCAGGTTGGCGACGACGGACTGTTGGATGCGGGCATCCATGTTCACTGTGGGCCTCGCTGAAGGAGTGGAGCTGCGATGGACGGAAGCAGCGTGGGACCACCCGACCACGCACCACGCCGCGCGACCTGCACCGGTCGCGTGTCGCGTCGTCGTCAGGCGGCCGCTCGGCCTACCCGGATCACAGGCGTCAGTCCCTCATGCGTAGCGCCCACGCCGAACGCGTGGTCGACGGCGACAGTGCCGCAGCCGGCCTGAGCCTGTCAAGCGTGATTACCGGGGACCGGCGTGCTTGACCCTCACACGGTGTCAGGGCCGAAGCTGGGAGGACCATGTTCAGTATCGGAGAGTTCGCCGGCCTGGGCCGGGTGTCGGTGCGCATGCTGCGCCACTACGACGCCATCGGCCTGTTGCGTCCCGCCCACGTCGATCCGCACAGCGGCTACCGCTTCTACACCGCCGCGCAGCTGCGCCTGCTCAACCGGGTGACCGCCCTCAAGGACCTGGGCTTCAGCCTCCAGCAGGTGCAGACACTGATCGACGAGAAGGTGGGCGCCGCCGAGCTGCGCGGCATGCTGCGGCTGCGCCGGGCCGAACTGGCCACGCGCATGCGGCAGGACACCGCCCGCCTGGCCCAGGTCGACGCGCGACTCCGCATGATCGAGAGCGAGGGACACATGGACACCGGAGACGTCGTCCTGAAGAGCATCCCGGCGATCCGGGTGGCGCAGCTGTCCGCCACCGCCGCCGGCTACGACCACCCGACGTCGATCACGGAGAACCTCTCTCCGCTCTATCCGCGACTGACGGAGTTGCTGGAGCGACACGGGGTGCCGGTCACGGCCGCGCCGATCGCCTGGTACGAGCCGGCGCCGTCCGGGCCGGGCGACGAGACGATCCGGGTGCACGCGGCGTTCCCGATCGGGGACGCCGAGGTGGACCCCGCCGACGGCTTCGAGGTGGTCACCCTCCCGCCCGTCGCCGACGCGGCGACCGCACTGCACCACGGCCCGATGTCGGAGGCGTTCCGGACCGGCCAGAAGATCGCCAACTGGATCGACGACAACGGCCACCGGGTGATCGAACCGGGCTTCGCCCGCGAGATCTACCTGGACTGCCCGATGGACGACCCGGACCGGTGGGTGACCGAGATGCAGGTGCCGGTCCGCCTCTCCACCGCGGCCTGACCGGGTCCTGCGGACGCCGGGGCGTCACACCGTCACCGGTCGACGCGGCCGCCCCGGCAGCGCCCCCCGTCAGGGCGATGGACGGCGCATAATCCGGGCATGCTCCACACCGGACGGGCCGGCACCTGGCTGGCGATCGGCCTGGTCGGCTCGGTGCTGTTCCGCGGCACCCTGTGGCTGTTCACCACCCTGAATCTCGCGCCCCTCCTCGGGCCGGGCGACCTGCTGCTCTACGAGGTGCTCGAGCACCCCGTCGGCACGGCGGTCTGGCTCGGCGACATCATCGCGTCGTTCCTGCTCGCCGTCGTGACAGGTGTCGTCTGTGGAGGGCTGCGCGGCGACCGGGCGTGGGCATACCGGTGGGGGCAGGGGCTGGCCCGCTTCTACGTCGTCCTGAACCTGGCGACCACCACCGTCACCGGTGCCCTGATGTGGCACTGGGGCCCGCCGGCCCGCGGGTTCCTGGCCATTCCGTTCGCCGCGTACCTCGTCTCGCTCGCCGTCGCGGTCTTGGCCGCCCGCGAGTTGACGGCACGACGCGGGGCGGCGGTGCCGGAGGACCGGCGACCGGCGCTGGACGGCCCGGGCGCCTAGACGTCGGCGGGCGTGGCGGTGGCCCGGGCCGCGGCGACCAGCCGGTCGGTCTCGGCGACCACCGCCTCGTCGTCGGCCGGCGTGCCCGGGTCGTAGCGGACCGTCCAGGTCAGCCCGTCGACGCCGGGCACCCTCCGGGCGGCGACCCGGCCGGCGCCGCCGGGCACCGGGTGGTGCGCGGTGTACGCGACCGAGCCGGTGACCCGGGTCCGCACCTGGTGCGGCAGGTCACCCGGGTCGACAAGCAGGTAGGTCTCGGCCGGGAGGTCGGCGACGACCAGGTAACCGCCGTCGCGCTCGCCCACCGTCTCGGCCGGTGTGACGGTCAGCTCCCGGCCGGACCAGACCACCTTGAGGATGTCGTGCCAGCCGAGCCGTTGGGCGCGGCCGGGCAGCCAGAGCCCTCGGTTGCTGGCGACGAGCACACCGTCGCCCTCGCCGTTGCCGGCGGCGGCCCAGGCCAGTACCCGCTCGTCGGCGGCCAGCGGCGGCCGATCGGCCGGAGGGAGCTTCGGGCGGCGGTTGAACAGACCCATCACAGTCCTCCGGCGGCCTGCTCGCGCAGCGCCCGCGCGTGTTGTTCGAGCGAGAGCAGCTCCCCGAACAGGGCGAAGTATTCGTCCTTGTTGCTGACCGGGTTGATCCGCTGGATCTTCGACTTCAGGTCACGGATCCGGCCGGTGACCGAACTCCACTGGAGCCGGGCCATGGTGACCGACACGTACCTCGGGTCGGGCTCGCCGTCGATGCGCAGCGGCTCGACCGCCAGCTCGCCGACGAGCGCCTGGGCGGCCAGGTCGTCACAGGCGTCGCGGACCTGCTCGATCCAGACCGCACCGCCGGTGGCGCCGGACGCCCCGCCGGCGGCGGCGACGGCGGCGCGCACCGCCACGTGCACCGGGTGCTGGTAGTCGGCGGCCTCGACCGCGTCGAACATCGGGCCGGCCAGCACCGGCTCCTGGAGCGCCAGCTTCAGCGCCTCCCGCTCCACCATGGAGCGTGGGCTGTCCACGCTCGGAACGGCCGGCCCCCGCCGGGTCGGCGCGGACGTTGGCGTGCCGGCGGCGGGCTGCCCGTGCGCGGCGGCCAGCACCGCGCGCTGCACCGGCTCGATCTCCATGCCGAGGTCACCGGCGAGCTTGCGGACGTATTCCGGGCGCTTCTCCCGGTCCTTGATATTCGCGACCAGCGGCGCGGCCCGGCGCATCGCCTCGACCCGGCCGTCGACGGTGTCGAGGTCGAATCGGTTGATCATGTGCCGGAGCGCGAAGTCGACGAGCGGCTCGCGGCGCGCCACCAGGTCGCGGACGGCCAGGTCGCCCTTGGCCAGGCGCAGCTCGCACGGGTCCATGTTGTCGGGGCTGACCGCGATGAACGTCCGCCCGACGAAGCGCTGGTCGTCCTCGAAGGCGCGCAGCGCCGCCTTCTGCCCGGCCGCGTCGCCGTCGAACGTGAAGATGATCTCGCCGGCCCGCTCGTCGCTGTCGAACAGCACCCGGCGCAGCACCGAGATGTGGTCACCGCCGAACGCCGTGCCGCACGTGGCCACCGCGGTCGGCACGTCGGCGAGGTGGCAGGCCATCACGTCGGTGTAGCCCTCGACCACCACCACCTTGCCCTGCTTGGCGATCTCCCGCTTGGCCTGGTCGATGCCGTAGAGCACGTGCGACTTCTTGTAGATCGGCGTCTCGGGGGTGTTGAGGTATTTCGGGCCGTCGTCGTCGTCGAAGAGCTTGCGGGCGCCGAAGCCGATCACGTCGCCGGTGATGTCCCGGATCGGCCACATCAGCCGGCGGCGGAACCTGTCGATCAGCGAGCCGGAGCGGGCCGGGCGGGACAGGCCGGCGGTGACCAGCTCGTCGTGGGTGAAGCCCTGCTGGCGCAGGTGCCTGGTGAGCAGGTCCCACCCGTCGGGGGCGAAGCCGCAGCCGTAGCGCTCGGCGGCGGCCCGGTCGAAGCCGCGCCCGGCGAGGAACTCCCGGGCCGGGCGGGCGCCGGCGGTGGTGAGCTGGGCCCGGTAGAACTCGACGGCGGCGGCGTGCGCGGCCACCAGGCGCTGCCGCTGCCCCTGCTGCGGGCGGGCGCGCGGGGCTGACCTGTCGTCCTCGACGTAACGCAGCTGGATGCCGGCGCGGGCGGCCAGCCGCTCGACGGACTCGACGAAGCTCAAGTGCTCGGCGTCCATCAGGAACTTGATCGCGTCGCCGCCGACCCCGCAGCCGAAGCAGTAGAACACGTTGCGGGCGGGCGAGACGTTGAACGAGGGGCTCTTCTCGTCGTGGAACGGGCAGAGCCCCTTGAGGTTGCCGCCGCCGGCCGACTTGAGCGTCACCACCTCGGAGATGACGTCCGCGATGGCGGTGCGCTCGCGGACCAGCGCGATGTCCTCGTCCCGGATCCGCCCCGCCATGGCCGCCACCTCCTCGGCGTACATCCTGCCCTGCCGGACCGACGATCCGGTGGCCGGGGGGACGGGCGTGTGGCGGACGCCGCCCGCCCGACCGGCTCAGGCCGAGCGGGCGGCCGTGGTGTCGCCGATGCGGGGGAACGGCTCGATCGAGAAGACCACCTCGACCGGCACCTCGAAGTAGGCGGCGATGCGCAGCGCCAGGTGCAGGCTGGGCCGGAACTCACCCCGCTCCAGGTAACCGACGGTCTGGTAGTGCACACCGAGCGCGTCGGCGAGCTGGCGCCGGGAGATGCCCCGTTCGGCGCGCAGCACCGCGATCCGGTTGTGCACGGTCTCGCTCATCGACGCCCTCTCATCCGACCCGCTGCATGGCCCGCTCCCGCCGGGCCGCGACCCGCGAGCCGGACTCCCGGCGGGCCATCCGGCGCAGCACCACCGGGGCCAACACGAGCCCGAGCACCGCCCAGGCGCCGAGCACGCCGAGCGTCTCCAGGTGGCGCCAGGAGCCGCCCAGCTCGACCGCCGCCAGGTCGGCCGGGAGCAGCGCCGAGCGCATGCCCAAGCCTAGCCAGTAGAGCGGGAAGACCTGGGCGACGCCCTGGAGCCAGCCGGGCAGCCCGTTGATCGGGTAGAAGATGCCCGACAGCGCGATCAGGCCGAAGATCGGCAGGACCACCAGGCCCATGTTGCGCGGGTTCTCGATCAGCGAGCCGATCACCGCGCCGAGCGGCAGCGTGGCCACCAGCCCGAGCGGCACCACCCAGGCCAGGGTCAGCCACGCGCCGGGGTCGCCGAGCCGCAGCCCGTCCAGGAAGAACAGCCCGGGTACGAGCTGGATGACGAGCCCGATCAGCGAGATCGCCGAGATCAGCACGAGCTTGCCGACCAGGTAGCCGAGCATCCCGTTCGGGATCGCCTTGGCGCGCAGCAGCGTGCCGTCCTCCCGGTCGACGATGAGCTGCTGGGCCAGCCCGAGCAGGCCACCGAAGACCAGGCCCATGCCGAGGGCGCTGGGCAGCGTCCGGGCGCCGAGCGAGAAGTCGGTGCCGGGCACGGTCGAGCCGCGCATGAAGAACATGGCGACCAGCAGGACCGCGGTCGGGAAGAAGTAGTTCCACAGGTCCTGGCCGTTGGTGAACGTGGTGCGCAGCTCGATCAGGCCGCGCCGCAGCCCGGCGCGCAGTGCGGTGGTGGTGGGGTTCATCGGGTCTCCTCCTGCTGCCACACCCGCTCGGCCCGGCCGGTGCGGATCCCGGTCTCCTCCTCGTGCACCAGCGTCAGGTACGCGTCCTCCAGGCTGGCCCGGCGCACCTCCAGCTCCCGCACCCGGTCGCCGTGCTC
This sequence comes from Micromonospora maritima, assembly GCF_902825405.1. Classification (GTDB taxonomy): domain Bacteria; phylum Actinomycetota; class Actinomycetes; order Mycobacteriales; family Micromonosporaceae; genus Micromonospora; species Micromonospora maritima. The sequence continues at coordinate 7,866 of NZ_CADEAU010000135.1, forward strand.
CCGGAGCAGGTCGCGCAGGAAGGCGGTGGCGTCGGCGGTGGCGTGCACGTAGCGCTCCCCGTCGCGGGTCCAGCGGACCTCGGCGTCCCCGCCGACGCGCCGGGCCAGCTGGTCCGGCGAGCCGTCGGCGATGATCCGGCCACCGGCCAGGATGAGGATGCGGTCGGCCAGCTTCTCCGCCTCGGCCAGGTCGTGGGTGGTCAGCACGATGGTGGTCTCGTCCAGGTCGGCGAGGCGGTGCACCAGCTCGTGGAACTCGCGCCGGGCCGCCGGGTCGAAGCCGACCGTCGGCTCGTCCAGGAACAACAGCTCCGGGCGGCCCACGATGCCGACCGCCACGTCCAGGCGGCGGCGCTGCCCGCCGGAGAGCCGGGCCACCCGGCTGCCGGCGTGCGCGGTCAGCCCCACGGTCGCCAGCAGCTCGTCGACCGGCCACGGCCGCGGGAACCGGTCGGTGGCGTAGGGCGCGTAGAAGTCGCCGAGGTGGGCCAGCAGGTCCCGCACCCGCCACTTGCCGTGGTCACGCCAGGACTGGAGCACCACGCCGAGCCGGGCGCGCCACCGCTCGTCGCCGTGCGCGGGGTCGACACCGAGCACCCGGACCGTGCCGGCCGAGGGCAGCCGGAAGCCCTCCAGGATCTCGATGGTGGTGGTCTTGCCGGCGCCGTTCGGTCCGAGCAGGGCGACCACCTCGCCCCGCCGGGCGATGAGGTCGACGCCGTGCAGCACGTCGACCGTGCCGTAGCGCATGCGCAGGTCGCGGACGTCGAGGGCGAGATCCTCGTCGGGAGGTCGGGGTGCCGCGACGGCCCCCGGGAGTTCGACCGCAGTCATGCCCCGGAATGTAGCACTGCTACTACAATTTGAGGTACACCCGCTCAGCGGTGCGGGCGGTGCAGCCACCGCGTCACCGGCGGCGGATCCTCCTCCTCGTACGACCGGGCGGCGCGGACCGCGGCGGCCAGGCCGGACCGGCGCGGCCGGGTGCCCGCGCGCAGGACCGGATCGGCGGCCATCTCCCGGACCATCGCCACCGCCAGGGCCAGCATCACCACCACGAACGGCAACGCGACCAGGATCGTGGCCTGCTGCAACGCGGCCAGGCCGCCGGCCAGCAGCAACGCGGCGGCGACCGCGCCGATGAGCACCCCCCAGAGCACCACCACCCCCCGGTGCGGCCGCAGCGCCCCCCGCGAACTCAACGAGCCGAGCACCAGGGAGGCCGAGTCGGCGCTGGTGACGAAGTAGAGCGCGATCAGCAGCATGGCGAGCACACTTGTCACCGTGGCCAGCGGCAGCGCGTCCAGCAGCCCGAACAGCGCCTGCTCGGACCCGGCGTCCACGTCGGCCACGAGGTCCCGGGTACCGGTGGCCTGGGTGCGCAGGGCGGTCCCGCCCAGCACCGCGAACCAGACCGCGCTCGCTCCGCTGGGCACCAGCAGCACCCCGATCAGGAACTGCCGCACCGTACGGCCGCGCGAGATGCGGGCGATGAAGGTGCCGACGAACGGCGCCCAGGAGATCCACCACGCCCAGTAGAAGATGGTCCACGAGCCCAGCCAGGCCGGGTCGGAGAACGCGCCGGTGCGGGTCGACATCCGCACCAGGCCGCTCAGGTAGTCACCGACCGCGGCCGGCAGCACCTCCAGGGTGTAGACGGTCGGCCCGACGACGAAGACGAACAGCATCAGCAGGACCGCGATCAGCACGTTCGTGGTGGACAGCCACTTCACGCCGCGGTGCAGGCCGGAGAACGCGGAGACGACGAAGGCCAGCGTCAGCGCGCCGATGATCACCAACTCGACGGTGCGGCTGTCCGCCACGCCGGCCACCAGGTCCAGACCGGCCGCCACCTGGAGCGCCCCCAGCCCCAGGCTGGTCGCCGAACCGAACACGGTGGCGAAGACAGCCAGCAGGTCGATCGCCCGGCCGAGCACGCCGTCCGTACGCGCCCCCAGCAGCGGCGCGAACGCCGACGAGATCCGGTTGCCCCGCCCCTTGCGGAACGTCGAGTACGCCAGCGCGAGCGCCGCGATCGCGTAGATGCCCCACGGGTGCAGCGTCCAGTGGAACAGCGTGTACTGCATGGCCGTGGCCGCGGCGGCGCCGGTCTGCGGTTCGACGCCGGACGCGGGCGGTGGTGCGGCGTAGTGCTGGATCGGCTCGGCGACGGCGAAGAAGACCAGGCCGATGCCCATGCCGGCGCTGAACATCATGGCGATCCAGGCCAGCCCGTTGAACTCCGGCTCCTCGTCGTCGGCCCCGAGGCGGATCCGACCGAACCGGGAAGCGGCGACGACCACGGCCAGCACCAGGAACGCGTCGGCGGCGACCACGAAGAACCAACCGAAGGTGTCGATCGTCCAGCTCAAACCGGCCGCGCCGAAACGGGCCAGCGAGCCACGGGCGAACACACCCCAGAGCACCACGGCCAGCACGCCGGCCACCCCGAGCCCGAGCACCACCCGGTCGGCCGGTTGCGTCGCGGGCCGCTCCCTCACCTGTTCCGCCATGGCCCCATCCTGAGCGGACCGAGGCCCCGGCCGGGCCGAAAACCCCCAGGTCCGCCCCCCGAGCAGGGTCAGGCGACGGTGGCGGCTTCCTCGGCCTCGACCTCGGCGTTCCAGGCCTGCTTGGTGGAGCGCCAGCCCTCGTCGTCCATGCCGCGCCGCCAGTAGCCGGAGATGGACAGGTCGCCCCGGGGCACGCCACGCTCGACCCGCAGCAGCCGGCGCAGCTCCTTCACCGCCCCGGCCTCACCGTGCACGAACGCATGCACCCGGCCGGGCGGGAACTCCAGCGCCCGCAACGCCTCGACCAGCGGCTCGCCGAACGGGCGGCCGGCGCGGTGCAGCCACCGCAGCTCGACCGCGCCGGCGCTCCAGTCGATGTGCGGGGACGGCGCGTCCACGTGCAGGGTCGCCGGGGCGACGCCGTGCCGCATGGCGAGGATCATCTTGATGATGCCGGCGACGCCGGCGGCGGCCTGGGTGTGGCCGAGGTTCGACTTGACCGAGCCGAGCAGCAGCGGCCGGTCCGCCGCACGGTCCTGCCCGTACGTGGCCAGCAGCGCCTGCGCCTCGATCGGGTCGCCGAGCGTGGTGCCGGTGCCGTGCGCCTCCACCACGTCCACGTCGGCGGTGCCCAGCCGCGCGTTGGCCAGGGCCTGCCGGATCACCCGCTGCTGCGAGGGACCGTTCGGCGCGGTGAGCCCGTTGGACGCGCCGTCGGAGTTGACGGCGGTGCCGGCCACCACGGCCAGGATCCGCCGGCCGTCGCGGCGGGCGTCGGAGAGCCGCTGCACGAGCAGCACGCCGACGCCCTCGGCCCAGCCGGTGCCGTCGGCGGCGGCGGCGAACGACTTGCACCGCCCGTCGGCCGCGAGCCCGCGCTGGCGGGAGAACTCGATGAACGTGCCCGGGTTCGCCATCACGGTCACGCCGCCGGCCAGCGCCAGGTCACACTCCCCCGACCGCAGCGCCTGCGCCGCCAGGTGCAGCGCGACGAGCGACGACGAGCAGGCGGTGTCCACGGTGACCGCCGGACCCTCCAGCCCGAACGCGTACGCGACCCGGCCGGACACCACGCTGCCGGAGGTGCCGGTGCCCAGGTAGCCCTCCACGCCGTCGGGCAGGTCGCGCACCCCGGCCGCGTAGTCGTGGTACATCAGGCCGGCGAACACGCCGGTGCGGGAGCCGCGCAGGGTCGCCGGGTCCACGCCCGCGGACTCGAAGCTCTCCCAGGAGGCCTCCAGCAGCAGCCGCTGCTGCGGGTCCATGGCCAGGGCCTCGCGCGGGCTGATGCCGAAGAAGCCGCTGTCGAAGTCGCCGGCGCCGGCGAGGAAGCCGCCGTGCCGGGCGTACGAGGTGCCGGGGTGGTCCGGGTCGCTGTGGAACAGGGTGTCGAGGTCCCAGCCCCGGTCGGCGGGGAACTCGCCGATGCCGTCGCGCCCGGCGGCCAGCAGCTCCCACAGGTCGTCGGGGCTGTCGATCCCGCCCGGGTAGCGGCAGGCCATTCCGACGATCGCGATCGGCTCGTCGACGCCGGTGACCGCCGCCGCGCCGGCCCGGGTGGCGGTGGCGCCGCCGAGCTGCTCGTACACGTGCGCGGCCAGCGCGGCCGGGTTCGGGTGGTCGAAGACCAGGGTGGACGGCAGCCGCAGCCCGGTCGCGGCGTTGACCCGGTTGCGCAGGTCCACCGCGGTCAGCGAGTCGAAGCCCAGCTCCTGGAACGCCCGGTCGGCCGGCACCGCGTCCGCGCCGCCGTGGCCGAGGACCTGGGCGACGAGGCTCCGGACCAGCAGGTCGACCTCGGCGCGGGCCTCGTCGGCGGGCAGCGCGGCGAGCC
>NZ_CADEAU010000136.1 GCF_902825405.1 Micromonospora maritima
GCCGACGCCTGGCGGGACCCGAGCCCGATGGTGACCGCCGCACAGCCGGCCGAGCCGGCGAGTCCCCGCCCGACCCCGCCGGCCGCCTCCTCCGCCGCCCCGACGCCGACAGGTGCCGACGTGCGGCGGGTCTTCCCGGTCCGGGCCGGCAACGTCGACTACCACCCGACGCACGGCGGCTATCCGGGCACCGACCTCTTCGCCGACTGCGGCGAGCCGGTCGTGGCGGTCACCGACGGCGTGGTCCTGGAGGTCAGCCGGGTGGACCGGTTCGACAGGCGCGGGCCGCTCGGGCCGAACAACGGCGGACTGTCGGTGTCTCTGCTCGGCGACGACGGGGTGCGCTACTACGGCTCCCACCTGAGCGCGATCACGGCCGGCGTCGACGCCGGCGTCCGGGTGCGCGCCGGCCAGCAGCTCGGCAAGGTGGGCCGCACCGGCAACGCCAACAACGTCTGCCATCTGCACTTCGGGCTCTCGCCGAGGTGCACGGGCAAGAACGACTGGTGGATCCGGCGGGGTGTGGTCTGGCCGGCGCCCTACCTGAACTCCTGGCGCAAGGGCGGCAACCGGTCGCCGGCCGCCGAGGTCACCGCCTGGCAGCGCAAGCACGGCTGCCCGACGTCGCCTGGCGGGTCCACCGCGGGCGGCTGAGCCCGACCCCGCGGTGCGGGGCCACCCGCCGGGCGGCGCGAGCGCGTAGGTTCCAGGGCATGACTGCCCGGGATCCCATCGCCGACCTGCGCCGGATCGCGTTCCTGCTGGAGCGGGCGAACGAGGCCACCTACCGGGTCCGGGCGTTCCGCTCGGCGGCCGCGGCGCTCGGCGCGCTGCCCGCAGGCGAGGTGGCGGAGCGGGCCCGCACCGGCAAGCTGACCGAGCTGGCCGGCGTCGGCGACGTGACCGCCCGCTGCGTCGCCGAGTCGCTGGCCGGCGAGGAACCCGTCTACCTGCGCCGGCTGGTCGCCACCGAGGGCACCGACCTGGACGAGGAGGCGGCGCGGCTGCGGGACGCGTTGCGCGGCGACTGCCACACCCACTCCGACTGGTCCGACGGCGGCTCACCGATCGAGGAGATGGCGCTGGCGGCGGTCGAGCTGGGGCACGAGTACCTGGTGCTCACCGACCACTCGCCCCGGCTCAAGGTGGCGCGGGGCCTCACCGCCGACCGGCTGCGCCGGCAGCTCGACCACGTGGCCGCCGTGAACGAGGCGCTGCCGAAGGGCTTCCGCATCCTCACCGGCATCGAGGTCGACATCCTCGCCGACGGCTCGCTCGACCAGGACGACGAGCTGCTCGCCCGGCTGGACGTGGTGGTCGGCTCGGTGCACAGCGGCCTCAGTGACGACCGGGCGCGGATGACCCGCCGGATGCTGGCCGCGATCGCCAACCCGCACCTGGACATCCTCGGGCACTGCACCGGCCGGATGGTCTCGTCCCGGCCGGCGGGCGTGACCGGGCCGGGCGACCGGGGCCACCGGGCCCGCACCCGCAAGGAGAGCGAGTTCGACCCGGACGCCGTCTTCACCGCCTGCGCCGAGCACGACGTGGCCGTCGAGATCAACTCCCGGCCGGAGCGGCAGGACCCGCCGAAGCGGCTGATCCGCCGGGCGCTGGAGGCCGGCTGCCGGTTCGCGATCAACACCGACGCGCACGCGCCCGGGCAGCTCGACTGGCAGCGCTTCGGCTGCGAGCGGGCGGCGCGCTGCGGCGTACCGCCGGACCGGGTGGTCAACACGTGGACGGCCGACCGCCTGGTGAAGTGGACGGCGGGCCGGGGCTGAGTGGTCAGGCCCGGGCGGCCGGCTCGGCCGCCCGGGTGGCCGGGACCACCGGCTCCGGCCGGCGGCGCCGGCCGAACAGGCCCTGCGCGACCGCCACCCCGACCAGCACCACGAGCGCGCCGACCGGCTGGTGCCAGTTCATCCGCTCGCCGAGCACCACCGCGCCGACCAGCACCGCGAACACCGGGATCAGGTACGTCACGGTGGACGCCGTGCTCGCCCCGGCCAACCGGATGTTGCGCATGTTGATCACGAACGCCAGCCCGGTGCCGAGCGCGCCGAGCGCGAGCACGCTGGCCACCACCCGCAGCGACAGACCGGTCGGCACCGGCGGCGCCCCCGCCGCCAGCGGCGCGACGAGGGCGAGCTGCGCGGTGGCCACGAGCAGTTGCGCCGCCGACAGCGACAGCCCGGAGTGGGTGCTGCCCGCGATGAACTTCTTCTGGTACGGGATGGCCAGGCCGTAGCAGGCCGCCGCGCCGAAGCACATGAGCTGGCCGGTGAAGTGGGCGCCGCCCACTCCCTCCCAGACACCGAGCACCACCAGCACGCCGACGAAGCCCAGCCCGAGCCCGACGGCCCGCCTGACGGTCAGCCGCTCGGTGCGGAACACCAGCACGGCCAGCGGCAGCACGATCAGCGGCGTGGTGGCGTTCCAGATGCCGGCCAGCATCGACTCGACCCGCTGCTCGCCGAAGCCGAAGAGAGTGAACGGCAGCGCGACACCGAACGCGGCCACCACCATCATGTGGGCCCAGACCCGCGGCTCGCGGGGCAGCCGGTCGCGCAGCACGGCCAGCACCACAAGCAGCGTGACCGCACCGGTGGCGACCCGGTAGAGGGTGAGGTGCACGGGGTGCAGCTCGGTCACCCCCACCTTGATGAACAGGAAGCTGGACCCCCAGATGGCGGCGAGCGCGACGAACCCCGGCAGCCAGCTCCGCAGCGGCGCGCGGTCAGGAGTGGTCTCGACTGTCACCCCTGACACTCTGCCCCTGGGGTACGACGATGTCGCGCGAAATTCGGACGCCGTGTCGACCGCCACAGCAACCGCCCTACAGTGGAGACGTTGACCAGCCGAGGAGGTGACACGTCGATGGCCATGCCCACCCCTTTCGATCCGCTCGTCGATTTCGACGGGATGTGGACCACCGAGCTCGCCGACCGTTACCTCCCGTTGCGCGAGCTGCCGAACGCGCGCTACGAGTGCATCGACGGAAGGCTGGTCATGACCCCCGCCGAGACCGGCACCAACAGCTATGCCGAGGGCGAGCTGCTGCATCTGCTCAAACCTGCGGCGAAGGAGGCCGGCTACTACGTCTTCGGCCAGGTGAACCTGACCTTCAGCCCGGACCGCTGGATCCAGCCCGACCTCACCGTCCTGCACGCGCTGCCCGAGACCGACCAGGACGATCGCTGGATCCCGGTGCGGCTGTGCACCATGGCGGTCGAGTTCGTGTCGCCCGGCAGCCGCCGTCAGGACTTCGTGGACAAGCCCCGCCGCTGCGCCGAGGCCGGCGTGCCGTACTTCATGCGGGTGCAGGTCGTCCGCCAGATCCGTCATGTCGGCGTCGAGTTCCTCACCTTGCGCGACGGCGGCTACGTCAGCACGGCGCAGGCGGTCAGCGGTCAACGGCTCAAGCTGGATGCACCCTTCACGATCGACTTCGATCCGGTCGAGCTGCTGCCCTGAGCCGTCCGGTCGCTTCCCCGGACACGGCAATCACGGTCGACACCGGGGTGGCCCGGTCACGTAGGGTCGCCTCGTGGGACAAATCGATGACCTCGCCAACCGGTACGTGGCGGAGTGGGCTCCGCTGAGCCCGACCGGCGCCACCTACGTCGGCATCGCCGGCTACGACGACCAGCTCGACGACCTCTCCCCGGACGGCTACGCGGCCCGGGCGGACCTGGTCCGGCGCACCCTGGGCCAGCTCGACGTGACCGAGCCGGAGACCGAGGCGGAGCGCACCGCCAAGGAGGCGATGCAGGAGCGCCTCGGTCTGGAGCTCGCCCGGCACGACGCCGGTGAGACCACCAGCGAGATCAGCGTGATCGAGAGCGGGCTGCACGAGATCCGGATGGTCTTCGACCTGATGCCGACCGACGGCGAGGAGGCGAAGTCCAACGTCGCCACCCGGCTCAACCGCTTCGCCTCGGCGCTGGAGGGCTACAAGCGCACACTGCGCGAGGCGGCCGCCGAGGGCCGGGTCAGCTCGCGGGTGCAGCTCGTCGAGGTGGCCAAGCAGTGCGACATCTGGGTCGACCCGGAGGGCGACAACTTCTTCCACGGCCTGGTCGAGCGGCTCGACGCGGACGGCACGCTCGGCGCGGAGCTGCGCAAGGGCGCCGCCGCGGCGACCGCCGCGACCGCCGAGTTCGGTCAGTTCCTCCGCACCGAACTGGCCCCGGTGGGGCGGGAGAAGCAGGCCGCCGGCCGCGAGCGCTACGAACTGGCCTCGCAGTACTTCCTCGGCGCCAAGGTCGACCTGGACGAGACGTACGCCTGGGGGTTCGCGGAGCTGGCCCGCCTGGAGGCCGACATGCGGATCGTGGCCGGGCAGATCGCCGGTCCGGGCGCGACTGTCGACGAGGCCGTCGCCGCGCTCGACGCGGACCCGGCGCGGACCGTGCGCGGCAAGGAGGCGTTCCGCGACTGGATGCAGGAGCTCGCGGACAAGGCGATCACCGAGCTGAACGGCACCCACTTCGACATCCCGGAGCAGGTTCGCCGGATCGAGTGCCGGCTGGCGCCGACGAGCGACGGCGCCATCTACTACACCGGCCCGAGCGAGGACTTCTCCCGCCCAGGGCGGATGTGGTGGGCGGTGCCGCAGGGCATCACCGACTTCTCCACCTGGCGCGAGGTGACGACCGTCTACCACGAGGGCGTGCCGGGCCACCACCTCCAGGTCGCCCAGACCGCCGTCCGGGCCGACCTGCTCAACCGCTGGCAGCGGCTGCTCTGCTGGGTCTCCGGGCACGGCGAGGGGTGGGCGCTGTACGCCGAGCGCCTGATGGACGAGCTGGGCTACCTGGCCGACCCGGGCGACCGGCTCGGCATGCTCGACGGGCAGGCGCTGCGCGCGGCCCGGGTCATCGTCGACATCGGCATGCACCTGGAGCTGGAGATCCCGGCGGACAACCCGTTCGGCTTCCACCCGGGCGAGCGCTGGACGCCGGAGCTGGGCTGGGAGTTCATGCGGGCGCACTGCCGGGTGCCGGACGAGAACCTGCGTTTCGAGCTGAACCGCTACCTGGGCTGGCCGGGGCAGGCACCCTCGTACAAGGTGGGTGAGCGGATCTGGTTGCAGGCGCGGGAGGAGGCGAAGGCCCGCAAGGGCGCCGACTTCGACCTCAAGGAGTTCCACCGCCAGGCGCTCGACCTGGGAGCGCTGGGGCTCGACCCGCTGCGCCGGGCGCTGGCCCGCCTCTGAGCACGGCGACGGCCGGGAGTCGGAGTTCCTCCGGCTCCCGGCCGTCGCGCTGTCCGCGCCGGTCAGGCCAGGTCGACCCGGAGCACCGGTCGGGCGGTGAGCGACTTCGACTTCTCGTACGCCAGCTCGATCACCGGGTCGGTGAAGCTGATCGGGATCGGCGAGGTGATCGGGATGCCGTCCGGGAAGGGCAGGTCCGGCGTCAGCGTGATCTTGATGCCGAGCAGGTACCCGACGAACCGGGTGGCGTAGAAGGCGACGTCGCCCTCGACGGTGAGCCGGTCGGTCACGTACCGCTGCTTCTTGCCCGCCGGGCCGCTGGCCAGCAGCGTGAAGTCGTCGGTGACCGCCTTGTCCATGGTGAACTTCAGGCACTTGAGCGTGCCGTCGCGGGTGGGCAGTTCGACGATGCCCTCGAAGCGCAGCCCCGTCATCGTGACCTTGGACCCGGTGAGCCGGGACGGGGGGTCGGCGACGAGCGGCTGGTTCGGGTCGGCCGCCAGCTTGGGCAGCGGCTTGCCCTCCTCGACCGGCTTCGGCTTGGTCGGGGCCGGCTTGTCCTCGTCGCAGTCGGCGCCCGGCTCGGCCGTGGTCGACGGCTTCACGCTGCCGCTGGGCTTCGGCGTGGCGCTCCCGCTCGGGGTCGCCGCGGCCTTGGCCTCCGCGGACGCCGACGCCGACGGCGACGGCGACGGCGACGCCTCGTCGTCGCCACCGGTGAACAGGCCGGTGATGCCGTCGACGATGTCGGTCAGGAGGTTGCCGTCCTCCTCCTCCGGCGCCGGCTCGGCCGGCGCGGTGGTGCTCGGACTGGCCGACGGGGACGCCGTCGGGGTCTTCGAGGCGGACGGCTTGGGTGCCGGGGCCGAGGTGGTCGGGCAGGCCGCCGGCGCCGCGATCGCCGGCCGTTCGTCGCGGACCGCGATCAGGCCGGCCGCGGAGACCGCGAGGACCAGCAGGATCGCGTACGCCCGGGGCGGCTGCCCGGGGCCGCGCGGCGCGTCCACGGGCGGCGCGTCCACGGCAGGTTCCGCCGGGGCCGACTCGCGCAGCGGGTTGCGCGGCTCCGGCAGGGTGTCGGTGAGCACCCCGGTGGTGTCGTCCTCCCGCTGCCGGGGCAGCAGCTCGTCGACCAGGGCCGGCTCCGGCTCGTCGACACGCTCGTCGACGGGCTCCTCGACCGGCTCGTCGTCGGTCGGTTCCGCCGGGGGCGCGTCGGCGGCCGGGCCCTTGCGCGGCACCCAGGCGAAGCCGAGCGCGCTGCCGACCATGCCGAGCAGCAGGCCGATGAAGAAGCCGCCGAGGTTCACGCCGATCAGCGAGTAGAGCGCGGTGATCGCCGCGACCACCGCGTAGAACATGCGCTGCGCCGGGCTGAACCAGAGCAGCATGCCGCAGGCCACGAGGATGGTGGGGATGAGCCAGGACAGGAAGCCGGTGGGCCCCATCTGGAAGGTGAGGCCGTTGAGGCTCAGCTGGGTGGTGGCGAAGATCTCCAGGCCGGCCAGGGTGGTGAAGAGCCCGCCCCAGAACGGCCGCGCCCGGCGCCACCGGCGGAAGCCACGCCACGCCTGGCCGAGCCGACCGGGCCGGGCCTGCTGCGTTTCGGCGGTTGTCACGTACTCCTCCTGGCGGTGCTGACGGGGTGAGACATGGTCGAGGCCCGCGGAGGGCGCCCTCCGCGGGCCTCGAGTTCAGATCAGAAGCATTCCTTGGCGTCCTTGCCCACGTTGACCTTGAGCTTCAGGCCGTTGAGGGTGAAGACGCCGGCGCTGGTGGAACGGGCCACCTGCTCCAGGTCCGTGATGGTCACCGCGTCGGCGCTCTGGCCGAAGGACTTCGGCACGACCTGCTGCGCCGGGTTCATGTCGGCCGCGTCCCGGCCGATCTTGATGTTCTCGAACCGGGCGTCGCCCTCGAGCGAGTCCATGTCGATCAGCAGGTTGGTGGCGGTGGCCGGCTTGCCGCCGCCACCGGCGTTGATGGTCAGCACGATCGGCACGCCCGGGATGCTGGCGTTGACCGACTGGCAGAGGTCGTAGAGCTTGGCGTCGGCGATCTCGGAGACGGCGACCGGGTGCTGGGTGCCGTCCGACTCCTTGGCGATGCCGCCGTACTGCTTGAAGCCGGTGCCCTCCAGCTTCGAGGCGCCGACCTTGAAGGTCTGGCCCGACACGGCGAACGAGGCCGCGATGGCGCCGTTGGCCATGCCGAGCACGATGCCGCCGGCCACGACGGTCGCCGGCACCATCACCGCGGCGAAGCGCCGCCAGCGGGTGCCGCCACTCAGCTCGCGGTTCTGCGATTCACTCACAAGGTCCTCCTCGACGGGGGTGCGTCTCCGGACGCGGGACGCGACGCGGGACGGGAAAGCTGCGGGGCGGCGCGGGTGCCGTTGTGCCGAACGGGCCGCGCGGTCGCGGATTGGATGCTCTCGCGAAGCGACAGACCTCACAAGCCCCTTGCTACTGACGGGTAACACAGCTGTGGTATCAAGATCGCCTACGGTTACCATCGGTTAACGTCCCGGCGACAAGCGGGCCAGGGCAAACCGGCGCTATTACGACACGATGGCGCAGAGGTTTCACCTGTGGTAGCCGTCACCTGTAAACATCACAGTTCGATAACGGCCAGCTGACAAGCCGCTGAGGGTGAGGTGCCGATCACCCGTCCGGCCGGCCCGCGACGACGACCGGAGACCGGTCAGCTCCGGCCGTCCAGCCACGACCCCAGCAGGTGGCGGTCGATCGAGTCGATCCGGCCGAGCGGACGACCGGCGTCGACCCGGGCGCGCAGCTCGTCCCGGCTGAACCAGCGCGCCTCCACCACTTCCTCGCCGTCGACCCGCACCTCCGTCGACGCCGCCGTCGCCCGGAAGCCGACCATCAACCCGGCCGGAAAGGGCCACGCCTGCGAACCCTGGTAGGCCACCTCGCGCACCGGGACCCCGGCCTCCTCGGTCAACTCCCGCCGGACCGCGTCCTCCAGGCTCTCGCCGATCTCCACGAACCCGGCAAGCAACGACCAGGAGTCCTCGCCGCCGCCGCGGTGCCGGGCCAGCAGGCAGCGCTCCGGCTCGCCGGGCGCCCGCACCAGGACGATCACCGCCGGCTCGATCCGGGGGAAGAGCAGCCGGCCGCACCCGTCGCCGGTGCAGGTCCGGGTGTGCCCGCCCGCCCCGGCGACCGTCGTCGCACCGCACGCGCCGCAGAACCGCTGGCCCCGGTGCCAGTGCAGCAACCCCTTCGCGTACGCCTGGACGGCCGCCTCGGCCGCCCCCAGCCCGCCCACGAGGGCCCGGACGTCCACCGCGTCGACGGCACCGGCCAACTCGCGGGCCTCGGCCTCGGACCGGCCGGAGAGGTCGGCGGCGAAGACCGCCCGGCCCTCCTCCAGCCCGAGGAAGACCGTCTCGTCAGCGGCGGCGAGCAGGGCCGCCGCACCGGCCACCGCCTGTCGCACCGGTCTCCGTCCGGCGTCGACGAGGCACCGGTCCCGCCACAGCGGCAGCACCACGCTCTCCGGATCGGCCGACCGCCCGGCCAGCCAGGCCGGATCGCCGCGCAGCTCCGCCGCCCGGTCCAGCCACCCACCGCCGTACGCGGCCACCACCCGGTCATCCGTCCGCACCCGCCCACCGTGCCACGACCAGCGGCGGAGCGTGGGCCCGAAACGGGTGACGGGTACGACACCGGCACCCGCCCGACACGACTGCCGGCCGGAGACTCCCGACCGGCTCGAGCGTTGGTTACCGTAGGTGTCTCCCGCGGGGGAAGCGGTCCCCGCGTGTCTTTCCGATCGAGGTTGCAGTGACGATGTACGGCGAGAAGATGCCGGCTGCCGACGACCGGCCCACCATCAAGGTGGCGGCGGTGAGCTGGCCCGGCGTCGAGATGGAGCCGGTCGCCACACCGCCCGACACCAGCGGCGGGGAGAAGCCGAAGCGGTCCCGGCGCGCCCGGCTGCTGCTGACCGGCGGGCTCACCGCCGCCGTGCTCGCCGCGGGTGTCGGTGTCGGCGCCTACGCGTACGCCGGCGACGTGCCGCGCGGCACCACCGTGCTCGGCACCGAGCTGGGCGGTCGGAGCCGGGCGGACGCGGCCCGGGAGCTGCGCGCCGCGCTGGAACGCCGCGCCGACACGCTGAACGCCCCGCTGACGGTGACCGTGGGCGCGAAGAAGGCGGAGCTGAACCCGGCCGACGTCGGGCTCGCCATCGACGTGGACGCCACCGTCGCCGCCGCCGCGGACGCCGAGGCCCACGCGGTCAGCCGACTCGTCGGGTCCCGCTCGGTCGAGCCGGTGGTGACGGTCGACCCCGCCCGACTGGAGGCAGCCCTGCGCAAGGCGATGGGCTCCCAGGGTCGGGAGATGACCATGCCGGCCATCATCTGGACCGGCACCACCCCCAAGCCGGTCTACCCGAAGCCGGCGCTGACCGTGGACGCACCCGGCGCGACGGAGGCGGTGAAGTCGGGCTGGCTCGCCGCCCGGCCGGTCACCGTGCCGCTGGTCGAGAAGTGGCCGGCGACCACCCGCGAGGAGGTCGACCGGCTCGTCGCCGAGCTGGCCCGGCCGGCCGTCTCCGCACCCGTCACGCTCACCACCGACGGCGGGTCGGTGACCATCCCGCCCGCCGCCATCGCCCGGTCGCTGCGCTTCTCCACCGACGAGGCCGGGACGCTCACCCCCCGGGTCGACGTCAAGCGGCTGCGTGCGGCGCTCGGCGGCAAGCTGGCCACGCTCGAGGTGGAACCGCGCGACGCGGGGCTGACCATCAGCGGCGGCAAGCCCAAGGTGGTGCCCAGCCGCGCCGGCCGCCAGGTCGACGCCGCCGCGCTCGGCCCCGCTCTGCTCGCGGTGCTGCCCAGGTCGACCGGCCGCTCGGTCACCGCCGAGCTCAAGCCGGCCGCGCCGGAGCTGACCGAGGCCGCGTTGGCCGAGCTGGGCATCAAGGAGCGGGTCTCCACCTTCACCACCCGCTTCACCGGCGGTCTCTCGTCCCCGCGCAGCCAGAACATCGTCCAGGCCGCGAAGGACGTGGACGGCACGATCGTGAAGCCGGGGGAGACGTTCTCGCTCAACGGCCACACCGGTGAGCGCGGCTACGACCAGGGCTACCAGGACGCGCCGACGATCGTCGGCGGAAAGCTGGTGCCGGGGGTGGGCGGCGGCGTCTCGCAGTTCACCACCACGCTCTTCAACGCGACGTACTACGCCGGGTTGCAGGACGTCGAGCACAAGCCGCACTCGTTCTACTTCAGCCGCTACCCGGCCGTGATCGAGTCGACCATCTACTGGCCCCAGCTCGACTTCAAGTTCCGCAACAACACGCCCCACGGCGTGCTCATCGACACCTCGTACACGTCCAGCACGATCACCGTGTCGATCTGGAGCACGAAGATCTACGACAGCGTGAAGACCGAGTACGGCCCGCGCCGCGACATCACCCAGCCGAAGACCGTCTACCTCAAGCCGGGCCCGGACTGCATCGCCGCGACCGGCAGCGTGGGGTTCGCGCAGGACGCGTTCCGGGTCATCAAGAAGGACGGCAAGGTGATCAAGCGGGAGAAGTTCAGCTGGCGCTACGACCCGGAGCCGCGCTTCATCTGCGCGCCCGAGCCTGGCGCCTGACCCCGACGCGACGAGGCCCCGCCCGGCAACCGCCGGCGGGGCCTCACGCTGTCGTGGACGGTCTCTCAGGGTCGCGCCGCGGCCAGGCCCTCCCGCACGCCGTCCGCGTCGCGGTCGGTGCCGTAGACCGGGGTGTCCGGCTGCTGACGCCAGCTCTCGTCCAACGTGCCGGCGTCCACCGGGTCGAAGCCCAGCTCGTCCACCAGCCCCATGACGATCCGCTTGGCGTCCGCGTCGTCACCGGCCACCGGCAGGGCGATCCGGCCCGCGGTGCCCGCCGGCTTGCCGTTGTCCATCAGGTGCGCGGCCTGGATGTTGTTGAAGACCTTCACCACCCGGGCGCCCTTGAGGTGGTCCGCGGTCCAGCGGCTGGAGCTGAGGCTCCGGTCCAGCAGCTCCGGGATGTCACCGTCGCGCTGGGCGTAGTAGTTGTTCGCGTCGACCACGAGCTTGCCGTCGAAGAGCGCGGCCGGCAGTTGCGGCACCGCCTTGAGCGGGATCGCGATCACCACCAGCTCCGCACCCTGGACGGCCTCCTCGAGCCCGGCCGCCCGCGCGCCCGTCTCGGCGGCGAGGTCGGCGAGGCTCTCCGGCCCGCGCGAGTTGGCCACCGTCACGGCGTGGCCGAGTGAACTCAGACGACGGGTGAGGGTGCCCCCGATGTGCCCCGACCCGATGATTCCGATCTCCATGCCCACTCCTGTACCCCGGCCGGTCCGTCCCGATCGCGAACCCGCCGTACGCCACGTCACGTTTCCGCAGCCGCCAGGGCGGCAGGACGCACGGAGGGATCCCTGATCGACGGTACGAGAAGCGGTGGCCCGTCGTGCTGTTTCGCGGGGTTACCGAGCCGTTCTGTGTCGGGCAGGCGCGGCACCACCTCGGGACGGGCCCGGTCGTGGCCACGACCGCCCGCCGGCGGCCAGGGCTGGAGCGGTGACCACGCACGCCGCTCGCGCCGATCTACGGCCCAACGGTTGCAGAAATGCGTCAGGGCCACCCCTTTCGGGGTGGCCCTGAGCTGAAGATTGTCCGGCGGTGTCCTACTCTCCCACACCCTCCCGAGTGCAGTACCATCGGCGCTGGAGGGCTTAGCTTCCGGGTTC
>NZ_CADEAU010000137.1 GCF_902825405.1 Micromonospora maritima
CCTGCGGGTCCGCGCCGGACACCCGGCGGGCCAGCCCGACCTGCGCCAGGCCCGCTTCCGCCGCCGCGTCCGCCGGGGACTCGGCCAGGATCTTCCGGTACGCCGCCTCGGCGGCGTCGAGGTCGCCGCTCATCAGCGCGTCGTCGGCCGCGTCGAGCCGCGGGTCCTCGGGCTCGGCCACGGTGACCCCGGCGGCCTTGAGCACGGCCTGGAGCCACTGCCGCAGCTGGGATTCGGGCACCACGCCGGGGAAGGCGTCGACCGGACGGCCGCCGACGATGGCGTACGTGGTCGGCAGGGCCTGGAGCTGGAACATCTGCGCGAGCCGCGGCTGCTGCTGCACGTCGACCCGGGCCAGGAGCCACGTTCCGGCGCCCTCGGCGGCCAGCCGCTCCAGCACCGGGGCGAACTGGTCGCTCTCCGGATAGCCGGCGGCACCGAAGAAGACCACGACCGGTGTGGAGAGCGAGCGTTCGAGCACCTCGGACTGGATGTTCGCCTCGGTCACGTCGATCACCGCGGCCGAGCCGGCGGGGCTGCCCGGCAGCCCGGCGGGCGGGCCGCCCGGTGACGGTGTGGCGGAGGTGGTGTCGGCCGGTGCGGGGGTGCGCAGCGCGCTGAGGTCGACCGCGCCGCGGGTGAAGATCGACGAGGTGATCCGTGGGTCGCTCATGGTTGTCTAGTCTCGCACGTGTCACACGGAACGCCGCTCACCCGCAACGGCGACGTCGCCACTCTCACCCCTGCTCAACCCCCACGCCGCGCCCCCACCGCCACCTCCCCGCCATCGTGCACGTTCCGTCCCGGCAAATGCGACGAACTGCCGCGTGCCGAGGGCCCGACGTGCACGATCGCCGGGGAGGTCCGGAGGGTCAGAAGCGGGCGGGCTCGCGGTAGACGCCCCACTCGGCGCGCAGGGCGTCGCAGATCTCGCCGAGGGTGGCCTCGGCGCGGACGGCGTCGAGCATGGCGGGGATCATGTTCTCGCCGCTGCGGGCGACCTCGACCATCCGCGCCACGGCGGCGGTGACCGCGGCGTCGTCGCGGGCCGACTTGCGTTCGGCGAGCACCCGGCGCTGCTCCAGCTCCACCTCGTGCGAGATGCGCAGGATCTCCAGGTCCTTGGCGACCGTGCCGGTGTGGCAGTTGACGCCGACGATCTTCTTGTCGCCCTTCTCCAGCGCCTGCTGGTAGACGAACGCCGACTCGGCGATGTGCCCGGTGAACCAGCCGTCCTCGATGCCGCGCAGGATGCCCGAGGTCATCGGGCCGATCGTGTGCGGGCCCTCGCCGCCGAGCTGCCTGATCCGGGCGAAGATCTCCTCCGCCTCGGCCTCGATCCGGTCGGTGAGCGCCTCGACGTACCAGGAGCCGCCGAGCGGGTCGGCCACGTTGACCACCCCGGTCTCCTCCATCAGCACCTGCTGGGTACGCAGGGCGATCTCGGCCGACTCGTCGGTGGGCAGGGCGAGCGTCTCGTCCAGCGCGTTGGTGTGCAGCGAGTTGGTGCCGCCGAGCACCGCGGCGAGCGCCTCCACGGCGGTCCGGACCACGTTGTTGACCGGCTGCTGGGCGGTCAGCGACACCCCGGCGGTCTGCGTGTGGAACCGCAGCCAGAGCGCCTTCTCGCTGGTCGCGCCGTAGACGTCGCGCAGCCAGCGGGCCCAGATCCGGCGGGCCGCGCGGAACTTGGCGATCTCCTCGAAGAAGTCCACGTGGGAGTCGAAGAAGAAGCTCAGGCCGGGGGCGAACACGTTGACGTCCAGCCCGCGGGAGAGGCCCAGCTCGACGTAGCCGAAGCCGTCGGCCAGCGTGTACGCCAACTCCTGCGCGGCGGTCGAGCCGGCCTCGCGGATGTGGTAGCCGGAGACCGACAGCGGCTTGTAGCGCGGGATCTCCCGGGCGCAGTACTCCATCAGGTCGCCGATCAGGCGCAGGTGCGGCTCGGGGTCGAACAGCCACTCCTTCTGCGCGATGTACTCCTTGAAGATGTCCGTCTGGAGCGTGCCGTCCAGCGTGGACAGGTCGGCGCCCTGCCGCTCGGCGGCGACCAGGTACATGCAGAAGACCGGCACGGCCGGGCCGGAGATGGTCATCGAGGTGGTCACGCCGGCCAGGTCGATGCCGTCGAAGAGCACCTCCATGTCGGCGGCCGAGTCGACCGCGACGCCGCAGTGGCCGACCTCGCCGAGCGACTGCGGGTCGTCCGAGTCGCGGCCCATCAGCGTCGGCATGTCGAAGGCCACGGAGAGCCCGCCGCCGCCGGCGCCGAGGATCATCTTGTAGCGCTCGTTGGTCTGCCGGGCGTTGCCGAACCCGGCGAACTGCCGGATGGTCCAGGTCCGCCCGCGGTAGCCGGTCGGGTGCAGACCCCGGGTGTACGGGAACTCGCCCGGCCAGCCGATCCGCTCGAAGCCCGGGTACGCGGTGCCCTCCGGCGGGCCGTACACCGGGTCGACGGGCAGCCCGGAGAGCGTGGTGAAGTCCGCGTCGCGCTTGCGGGCGGCGTCGTAGCGGGCCTGCCAGCGGGCCCGGCCGGCGGCGATCTCGTCAGCGTCCATGCGCGGAGCTCCTCCTCGAGTCCTCGTGAAGACCGAGTGTAGAACGCCGCCCTGAACGATCGCTAAGGATGTGCGTACCGGCCGGTAACCGGATCAGGCGGACGGCACCACCGGGCCACCCAACGCCACGTCGTCGACCTTGATGTTGATCTCGTCGACGCGCAGCCCGTACGCCTCGACGGCGGACGTGACCGCGACCCGCACGCCGTCGGTGACCTGCGGAACCGGGTGGCCGCCGTCGATCACGATCACGAGGTTGACCACCGCCGCGCCGTTCGTGACGTGCGCCGTGCAGCCGCGCCGCGCGTCGCCGACCTGGTCCAGCCCGACCCGGTCGAGCACCGCGTTGAAGAAGCGGGCCACGTCGCCGCCCAGCTCGGCCACGCCGGGCACGGACCGCGCGGCGGCCACCGCGATCTTCTCCACCACCTCGTCGGCGACGTGCGTGGCCCCGCCGGCCGTCGCGTCCGGCGTCACCGACAGCTCCTGCGTAGCCTCGTCAGCCATGCTCTCCCACCGAGTTCGTCCGCGTCCCACCCGGGCGGCGGGGCGCTGCGAGCGTACTAGTGGGGTCATCCACCGTGGGGGCGGCCCGCCCGGCCCGGCAGCCCGATCCGTCCCTCGGTGATGCGCCGGAGCCCTCGCGGGTCGGCCAACTCGGCACGCGCCCACGGATGCTCGTGGAAGAACGCCAGCGCGTACAGCACGGTCACCGGGTCGGTGGCCAACCAGAGGGTGCGGACCACCAGCCGAGGTATCTCCCGCACGTCGCCGGTGCCGAACCATCCGGTGTGGCGGCGCACCACGGTGTCCGGGGACGGATCAGCCTCGACCACGATGGCGGCGCCGCCGGCCCGCACGCCGGCTGCGACCTCGCGCACCGCATGCCACGGAACGACGTGCAGGTGGACCAGGCCACGATGGGTGATCCCGGCCGGCGAGATCGTCACCCCGCCCACCCCCAGCCGCAGCACGGTGACCAGGAACCAGCCGAGCAGCAGCGACAGCGCCCCGACGAGGACGGCCACCAGCAGATCGACCGTGCCGCCCATGGCCGCCGACACGAGGGCGAGCGAGCTGCTACCCAGCAGGCTGAGCAGCATCAACGCGGCCAGCCAGTAGTACGCCCAGCGGGAGTATCCGAACCGGACCCCCGTCGCGCCGTCCGGCGTCCGCACCGACCGGGCGCGCCGCGCCGAGCGTCGACGCGGCAGCCACACCACGGCGGAGAAGCCCAGCAGGTGCACGAGGAGGATCAGGCCGAACCCGCCCAGCAGGATCCCGAACCCGTCGCGGTCACCGACCGCGGTCACCATGATCCACATCGTGCACACGACCATGACCGCGATGAACGCGATCCCCGTCGTCCGCAGCGGTGACCACCGTGGACCGACACCGTCGGCACGCCACGGGGCGGCCCGGCCGCCGGTCGCCGCCTCCGCATCCATGCCGTCACCCCCGTCGATCGGTGTCGACAGGGGTGCCCCGTGCCGGGCCCGGCCAACCCCGATCGGTGGGACCGGCCCGGCCGGCGCCTCAGGAGCCGAGCTGGCTCAGCAGGTCGTCGGCCGCCGCGTACGGGTCGATCGCGCCCTCGGCCACCTTCGCCGCGAGCGTCGGGAGTTGCGTGCCGTCGCGCAGCGAGCCGATCCGGGCGCGGAGCGTGCCCAGCGCGATCGCCTCGATCTCGGCAGCGGCCCGCGCCTCCCGCCGGCGGCGCAGCTCACCGTGCCGCTCCAGCCAGTCGCGGTGCTTGTCGATCGCGGCGGCGATGTCGTCGATGCCCTCGGCCCGGGCGGCGATGGCGCGTACCACCTGTGGCCGCCACTCCCCCGGGCCGCGCTCGCCCAGCGCGATCATGCCCTGGATGTCGCGGACGGTGGCGTCGGCGCCGTCCCGGTCGGCCTTGTTGACCACGAAGACGTCGGCGATCTCCAGGATGCCGGCCTTGACCGCCTGGATCGCGTCCCCCATGCCCGGGGCGAGCAGCACCAGCGTGGTGTCCGCGAGCGACGCCACCTCCACCTCGGCCTGCCCGACCCCGACCGTCTCGACCAGCACCACGTCGCAGCCGGCGCCCTCCAGCACCCGGACCGCCTGGGGCGTGGCCGCGGAGAGCCCGCCCAGGTGGCCCCGGCTGGACATCGAACGGATGTAGACACCGGGGTCGGTGGCGTGGTCCTGCATCCGTACCCGGTCGCCGAGGATCGCCCCGCCGGTGAACGGGCTGGACGGGTCGATGGCCAGCACCCCGACCCGGTGACCGCGTGCCCGCAGCGCCCGCACCAGCTCGTTGGTGGTGGTCGACTTGCCCACCCCGGGCGAGCCGGTGAGGCCGACCACCTGGGCCTGCCCGGCGTACGGCGCCAGCGCGGCCGCGACCTGCGGCAGCACCTCGTCGCCCGACTCGACCAGGGTGATCAGCCGGGCCACCGCGCGGGGGTCGCCCGCGCGGGCCCGTTCCACCAGCAGGGGTACGTCCCGGCTGCGGCGCACCGGGCCGGCGGCCCGGCTGTTCACGTCACTCACGCCTGGGTCTCGCCACCCGTCGGCACGTGGATGATCAGCGCGTCACCCTGCCCGCCACCGCCGCAGAGCGCGGCCGCGCCGGTCCCGCCGCCGCGCCGCTTCAGCTCCATCGCCAGCGAGAGGACGAGGCGGGCACCGGACATGCCGATCGGGTGGCCGAGCGCGATCGCGCCGCCGTTGACGTTCACCTTGTCGGGGCTGACGCCGAGGTCACGGGTGGACTGGATGCCGACCGCCGCGAACGCCTCGTTGATCTCGATCAGGTCGAGGTCGTCGATGCTCAGGCCGCCCTTCTTCAGGGCGTGGTTGATGGCGTTGGACGGCTGCGAGTGCAGCGAGTTGTCCGGCCCGGCCACGTTGCCGTGCGCGCCGATCTCGGCCAGCCAGGTGAGCCCCAGCTCCTTGGCCTTGGCCTTGCTCATCACGACCACCGCGGCGGCGCCGTCGGAGATCGGCGACGAGCTGCCGGCGGTGATGGTGCCGTCCTTGGTGAAGGCGGGACGCAGCCGGCCCAGCGACTCGGCGGTGGTGTCCGGGCGGATGCCCTCGTCCTCGCTGATCACCAGCGGGTCGCCCTTGCGCTGCGGGATGACCACCGGGGTGATCTCGTCGCCGAAGTGACCGTTCTTCTGCGCGGCGGCGGCGCGCTGGTGGCTGGTGGCGGCGAACGCGTCCTGCTCCTCGCGGGTGATGCCGTGCTTCGCGCCGTGCCGCTCGGTGGACTCGCCCATGGAGCAGCAGTCCCAGGCGTCGGTGAGGCCGTCGAGGGCCATGTGGTCCTTGACCGTCACGTCGCCGTACTTGTAGCCGGAGCGCTGACCGAGCAGCAGGTGCGGGGCGTTGGTCATGGACTCCATGCCGCCGGCCACCACGACGTCGAACTCACCGGCCCGGATGAGCTGGTCGGCGAGCGCGATCGCGTCCAGCCCGGAGAGGCAGACCTTGTTGATGGTCAGCGCCGGGGTGGACATCGGGATGCCGGCCTCGACGGCCGCCTGCCGGGCCGGGATCTGCCCGGCGCCGGCCTGGAGCACCTGGCCCATGATCACGTATTGCACCTGCTCGGGCGCGACGCCGGCGCGCTCCAGGGCCGCCTTGATCGCGATGCCACCGAGCCTGGTCGCGGGGAGGTCCTTGAGGTTGCCCAGCAGGCGCCCCATGGGGGTCCGCGCGCCGCTGACGATCACCGAAGCCATTGCCTGCCTCCGAGGGGGTGCCGACCTGTACGCCTTAACGATTGTTCGGTCAGACTAGCGCCATGGCTGAGAACTCCCCCGTCGAGCCCGCTGCCGAGTTTGTCACAGACATCGGCCTGCGCCGCATCGACCACGTCGGGATCGCCGTGGCCGACCTGGACGCCGCGATCGACTTCTACCAGCGCACGTTCGGTATGCGCTGCGTGCACACCGAGACGAACACCGAGCAGGGCGTACGCGAGGCGATGCTGGCGGTCGGGCCGGACGCCTCCGGCGGCATGGTGCAACTGCTCGCCCCGCTCTCGCCGGACACCACGATCGGCAAGTTCCTGGACAAGCGCGGCCCGGGCATCCAGCAGGTCGCGTACACGGTTGCGGACATCGACGTGGCCTGCGCGGCGCTGCGCGAGCGCGGCGTCCGGCTGCTCTACGAGGCTCCCCGGCGGGGCACGTCGGACTCGCGGGTCAACTTCGTGCACCCGAAGGACGCCGGTGGCGTGCTGATCGAGCTGGTCCAACCCGCCTGAGGTGTAAGGAAGGGCCCCTTGTTAACAGACGTCTGTTAACAAGGGGCCCTTCCTAACACGTGGGAACGCGCGCGGCCATGCGCGGTTGCGCGTTCCCACGGACACCTCCACGCATCGGCGGATGCAGTTTTTCACACAGGGCTTCCCGCCCTAGCTACCGTTCAGTAACGTCCGGCCCCACAGGAACGCGACCGGTGCCGGATGTGTCGATTGCCGACATGGTGGTCCCGTCGCACCGGCGCCGACGATGGCAGCACCCCTGCCCCCGGTGTGGGTGCGGACGAACGGGAGGTCACCGTGCAGGACATCCTCGAAGCGATCATGGCGGCGGAGGGCTCGGCGCAGCCGGAGCGGGACCTCGCCGGGCTGGCCGGCCTGCCGGTGCCGGAGAGCTACCGGGGCGTGGTGGTCCGCGCCGAGGACACCCGGATGTTCGACGGCATGGCGACCCGCGACAAGGACCCGCGCAAGGCGTTGCACGTCCAGGAGGTGCCCACCCCCGAGCTGGGCCCGGGCGAGGCGCTGGTCGCGGTGATGGCGAGCGCGATCAACTACAACACGGTGTGGACCAGCATCTTCGAGCCGCTGCCCACCTTCAAGTTCCTCCAGCGCTACGGCCGGCTCTCCGAGCTGACCCGGCGCCACGACCTGCCGTACCACGTGGTCGGGTCGGACGCGG
Organism: Micromonospora maritima; assembly: GCF_902825405.1. GTDB lineage: Bacteria > Actinomycetota > Actinomycetes > Mycobacteriales > Micromonosporaceae > Micromonospora > Micromonospora maritima. The sequence continues at coordinate 7,493 of NZ_CADEAU010000137.1, forward strand.
CGGGCGTGGTGCTGCGCACCGGGCCCGGCGTGACCCGGTGGAAGGCCGGCGACGAGGTGGTCGCGCACTGCCTGTCGGTCGAGCTGGAGGACGCCGCCGGCCACGACGACACGATGCTCGACCCGCAGCAGCGGATCTGGGGCTTCGAGACGAACTTCGGCGGCCTGGCCGAGCTGTGCGTGGTCAAGGCCAACCAGCTGATGCCCAAGCCGCGCCACCTGAGCTGGGAGGAGGCGGCCAGCCCAGGCCTGGTCAACTCCACCGCCTACCGGCAGCTCGTCTCGCACCACGGCGCGAACATGAAGCAGGGTGACGTGGTGCTGATCTGGGGTGCCTCCGGCGGCCTCGGTGGCTACGCCACCCAGATGGCGCTCAACGGCGGCGCGATCCCGGTCTGCGTGGTCTCCTCGCCGGAGAAGGCCGAGCTGTGCCGGAAGATGGGCGCCGAGCTGGTCATCGACCGCAGCGCCGAGGGCTTCCGGTTCTGGAAGGACGAGGAGACCCAGGACCAGGACGAGTGGCGCCGCTTCGGCGAGCGCATCCGGGAGCTGACCGGCGGCGAGGACCCGGACATCGTCTTCGAGCACCCGGGCCGGGAGACGTTCGGCGCCAGCGTCTACGTCGCCAAGAAGGGCGGCACGATCGTCACCTGCGCGTCCACCAGCGGCTTCCTGCACCAGTACGACAACCGCTACCTCTGGATGCACCTCAAGCGCATCGTCGGCAGCCACTTCGCCAACTACCACGAGGCGTGGCAGGCCAACCGCCTGGTCGCGCTCGGCAAGGTGCACCCCACCGTGTCCAAGACGTACGCGCTGGAGCAGACCGGCCAGGCCGCGTACGAGGTGCACCGCAACGCGCACCAGGGCAAGGTCGGCGTGCGCTGCCTGGCCCCCACCGACGGGCTCGGCGTCCGCGACACCGAGCTGCGCTCCCGCCACGAAAGCGCGATCAACAGGTTCCGCGGGCACTGACCGTACGGTTGTCCCGGATTACCTTTCCGGACGACCGGGACACCATTCGACCGTCGTGCTGACAAAGGGCCGCGGGCACCCGCCCGCGGCCCTTTTCCCGCCCCGGTCCGGGCCCGGTCCGACCCGCCCGGGACCTGCCAAGATCGCCGGTTGGTCCGGTCCCGCCGCCGGGCGGAGTTGACCATGTAAACAGGACGCGAAAGCTGCCGACCACTCTTGCGAACCACCCTGGGGCGTCTGCGAGTATGTCCCAATGCCCCAGCAGCAGTCCTCCCCTCTTGCGTTCTTCGATAACGCGAACTCACAGCCCGATTTCACCGTTGGCCTGCGTGGATACAACACCAACCAGGTCGACGACTTCATCGGCCGGCTGAGCGCCGCACTGAGCCAGTCCGAGCAGGCCCGCGCCGAGGCCGAGCAGCGGATGAACGACGCGCAGCGCCGCCTCCGCCAGGCCGAGCAGCGCCAGGGCGCGCTCGAGCAGAAGCTGACCGAGACCAACAAGCAGCTTGAGGAGAACAGCCGGCCCACGCTCAGCGGCCTGGGCACTCGGGTCGAGCAGATCCTCCGGTTGGCCGAGGAGCAGGCCAACGACCACCGCAACGAGGCCAAGCGCGAGTCGGAGGGCATCCTCTCCGCCGCCCGCCTCGAGGCGCGGGAGATCACCGACAAGGCCCGCGCCGAGGCGGCGGCCATGAAGGCCACCGCCGAGCGCGAGGCCGGCAGTGTCCGCACCGCCGCCGAGCGGGAGGCCGCCGAGGTGCGCGTGCAGGCCCGCCGCGAGGCGGACACCCTCCGCGCCGACGCCGACCGGGAGACCAAGCAGCTGCGTACGGTCACCGCGCACGAGGTGGCCGAGCTGAAGTCCACCGTCGAGCGGGAGGTCGCCACCCTGCGCGCGACCGCCGAGCGGGAGATCACCCAGCAGCGGGCCAAGGCCGCGCGGGAGGCCGAGGAGAAGCGGGCCGAGGCGACCAAGCTGCTCACCGACGCGCGCGACAAGCGCGACAAGGACCTGCAGGCCCTGGAGCTCCAGCTCGCCGAGCGGCGCGAGAAGGCCGAGCGCGAGGAGTCGGCGCGGCACGCCGCCCAGGTCTCGCAGACCCAGAAGCTGGTGAACGAGGCCGAGCAGCGGGCCCGCGCCGCCCAGGAGCGGGCGAAGGAGATCGAGCAGCGGGCCGAGGCCCGGCGCGTCGAGTCCGAGCGCACCGCCAACGACACGGTCGACAAGGCCAAGGCGCTGGCCGACAAGACGCTCAACGAGGCGCGCGCCGAGGCGCAGCGGGTGCTCAACGAGGCCCGCACCGAGGCCGAGCTGACCACGCAGGCCGCCCGCCGCGAGGTCGAGGACCTCACCCGGCAGAAGGACGCGGTCACCTCGCAGCTCGGCCAGATGCTCTCCGGCCTGGCCGGCATCGTGCCGGGCGTGCCGGCCGGTGGCGCCAACAAGGCCGAGGCCCCGAAGGCCGACGCCTCCGGGCAGAAGGTGACGGCCGAGTCGGCCAGCTGATCGACCACCCGCTGACGGGGCATGAGCCACGGCGCGGGGTGACACCGGGTGACCGGTGCCGCCCCGCGCCGTCATGCTGTCCGGCCCGTTTCGCCACGAGGGTGAAGTAGGTCCCAGAAGGGGCGTCCGTATCGCCCCAGCAGAGCCGGATGCGTGTGAGGATGGGGGCATGTCGCACGGCGAGGAACTGTTCGCGCTCGGCGGGGACGTGACCACGGAGCCCAGCTTCGAGTCCGCGCTGCGGGGATACGAGAAACGACAGGTCGACCGCTACGTCGCCCGCGCGGAACACGAGATCGCGGCGCTGGCCACCGAGCGGGAGCAGGCGTACACCCAGATCCACAAGCTGGCCGGCCAGGTCGAGGTGTTGCAACGCGACCTCGCCCAGGTGCGCAAGCAGATCGGGGTGGTGGACCGCGCCTCGTTCCGTCACCTCGGTCCGCGGGTCGAGCAGATCCTCACCATGGCCGAGGAGCAGGCCGACGACATCCTCGCCGCCGCCAACGAGGAGATCGAGGCCCGCCGGGCCGCCGCCGAGCACATCGTCGAGGAGGCCCGGGAGCAGGCCGCCCAGGCACTCAAGGACTTCGAGATCGCGCTCGCCGCCCGGCGGGCCGAGGAGGAGCGGCACACCGCCGCCCGCAAGGCCGAGGCCGAGGCCACGCTCAAGGCCGCCAAGGACGAGTCGACGAGGCTGCGGACCACCGCCAAGGACGAGTCGGACCGGCTGCGCACGGCCGCCCGGGACGAGGCCGAGAAGCTGCGCCGGACCGCCCAGGACGCGCTGGCCAAGGCCCAGCAGGAGGCCACCCAGCTGCGGGACACCGCCAAGGAGATCCACTCCCGGGCCCAGCAGGAGGCCGCGCGGCTGCGCGAGTCGGCCAAGGAGGCGCTGGCCAAGGCCCAGCAGGAGGCGAACCAGCTCCGCGAGGCGGCCAAGGAGGTGCACGCCAAGGGCCAGCAGGAGGCCAAGCGACTCACCGACGCCGCCGCCGAGGCCGGGCGGGCCACCCACGCCAAGGCGCTGGCCGACGCCAAGAAGATCGTGGACGACGCGGAGGAGGCCGCCAAGGTCACCCGCGGCCGCGCCCGGACCGAGGCCAACCGACTCACCACCGAGGCCGCCGAGGCGGGCAAGCGCAACCGCGCCGAGGTCGAGGCGTACGTGCAGCGCATGCGCACCGAGACCGAGGCGTACGTGCAGCAGGCCCGCGCCCAGACCCAGCAGGAACTGGGCGCCTGGCGGGCCGGGGTGGAGAAGGAGGTCACCGAGCAGCGGGGGAAGGCGGAGAAGGAGCTGGCCCAGCGCCGGGCCGCCGCCGAGCAGGAGTTCGCCAAGCGCCGCGACGAGCTGGACAACCAGCACACCAAGCGGCACGAGGAGCTGGAGAAGGCGTACGCCACCCGGCGCGACGAGATCGAACGCGACGCCGCGAGCATCCGCCAGGCCGCCGAGTCCGACGCGCTCGGCATGCGGCAGCAGGCCGAGCTGGAGGCCGCCGAGCTGCTGCGCCGGGCCGAGGCGGACGCCACCGCCCAGCGCCGCAAGGCCGACGAGCACGTCGCGGCCTCGCGGCGGCAGTTCGAGGAGTACGCGGCCACCACGCAGCAGCACCTGGCCACCACCCAGCAGCACCTCGCCGCCACCCAGCAGGAGGTGGCCGCGGGCCGCCAGCAGCTCGCCCAGGTGATGCTGGAGATCGCCAAGGCGCAGCAGGAGCTGGCCGACCTGCGTACCGAGACGTGGAAGTCGCGGCAGGAGTCCGACGACCTGGAGCGCCGGCTCACCGATCTGCGACGCGACGCCGACTCGGCCGGCATCGCCGCCACCCCGGTCGACCCGGGCGACCTCGCGGCCGCCGCGGGCGGCGACAGCGGCCGCCCGACGGGTGACGGCGCCCCGGTGGGCAG
>NZ_CADEAU010000138.1 GCF_902825405.1 Micromonospora maritima
AGCGCGGCGGCCGAGGCGGACGCGGCGGGAACGTAGAGCGCCGCGCTCACCGCGGTCAGCACCCGCGCGCCGAGCAGCAGCGGCAGGTCCGGGGCCAGCGCCGACGCGACGTTGCCCAGGGTGAACCCGGCCAGCGAGAGCAGCAGCACGGTACGCCGCTCCCAGCGGCCGGTGACCGCGCCGAGCACCGGCGCGGCGACCGCGTAGGCAAGTGCGAACACGGTACTCACCCAGCCGGCCGAGGCGACGCTCACGTCGAGGTCCCGGGCCACCTCGGGCAGCACCCCGGCGACCACGAACGTGTCCGTGCCGATGGCGAACGCGCCCACCGCCAGCAGCGGCACCACGGGAACGACCCGCCGCATCAGGCCACCCCCGCCGGCTGCCGGTCCCGGTAGGCGGCGGCGTCCCCGGCGACCACCGCACCGCCCAGCAGCACCAGCTCGATCGCCTCCGGCCGGCCCAGCACGGTGATGTCCCGCGCCGGGTCGCCGTCGGTGACCACCAGGTCGGCCAGCCGGCCCGGCTGCACCGTGCCGGCCTCGTCGCCCCGCCCGGCCAGCCGCGCGCCGTTGGCGGTGGCCCAGGTCAGCACCGTGGGCGCCGGGATGCCGGCCATGCTCACGTACGTCTCCAGCTCCTCGGCGTAGCGGCCGTGCGGGGTCCAGGCGAAGCCGAAGTCGTCGCCGGCCACGATCGGGATGCCCATCTCCACCATCAGCGGCAGGATCCGCAGCGTGTTCTCCACCTCGGCCTGGAACTCCAGCGTCTCCAGGTACTCCGGGGTCTTGCCGTGCGCGGTGCCGGTGGTGAGCAGCCGGTGCGGCTGGTGCAGGCTCGGCACCACGAAGATGCCGCGTTCGGCGATCGCCTCCAGCGCCGCGTCGTCGGCGTACGTCGCGTGGTCGATGACGTCCACCCCGGCGGCGACGGCGTTGCGGATGCCGCCCAGCCCGCGCGAGTGCGCCCGGATCCGTACCCCGCGCTCGTGCGCCGCGCGGGCCGCGACCACCAGCTCCTCGGCGGTGAACAGCAGTTCGTGCGAGCGGCCGTTGGGGAACGTGTCGTCCCCGGTGGAGAACACCTTGATGATCTCCGCGCCCTGGTCGACCTCCGTGTTGACGTAGTCGACGAGTTCCTCCGGGGTGTCGGCCAGCCGCATCAGGTCGGTGGGGATGCGCTGCTTGACCGCCGGGTTCCGGCGTTCCGGCGGCCCGGACACCATCAGGTCCCGACTGCATGGGGTGATCCGCGGGCCGGGCAGCCGGCCGGACTCGATCGCCCGCCGCAGCGCCATGTCGATGCCGGCCACCGAGCCGGCGCCGACGAACGCGGTGTAGCCCAGCCGGAGCATCGCCGCCGCGTTCGCCGCCGCGCCGAGCGTCACCTCCGGGACCGTGTACTTGAACAGCGTCTCCCGGCCGTCGAGCACGTCCAGGTAGGCGATGTGGGTGTGGCCGAGCGTCATGCCCGGCATCACCGTCCGGCCGTCCAGGTCGAGCACGTCCACACCCGGGTCGTGCAGCGGCGCCTGCGCCTCGGGCAGCACCGCGACGATCCGCTCGCCGTCGAGCAGCACGCTGTGGTGCGGTCGGGACGCCACGCCCAGTCCCTCCTGGACGGTGGCGCGGTGCAGCAACGTTCGTCGGGACACGGTGGTCACTCCGATTCTCGAAGGGGTTCAGCGGTGGCCGAAGAGCAGCCAGACGATCTCCGCGCCGGGGCGGCGGACCACCCAGCGCAACCCGTGCCGGCGTACCCCCGGGGCGTTGGTCACGGCGAGGTCGGCGCCCCCGGCGGCGAGCAGCTCGGCGGCGTGCTGGGTGGAGTCCGCGTCCACCCACCGCACCGGGCGGTCCGCCAGCGCGGGCGGCACCAGGTCGCCGTAGATCCGCCGGACCTCCCAGAGCGCGGCCACCGTCACCTCACCGGCGCCGTCGGGCGCGCCGTCCGCGCGGGCGGCGATGCCGTACTCCGGGGTGGCCTGCGCGAAGTACGCGTCCAGCCGCAGGTCGCGGTGCCAGTGGAAGCGGGTCGCGCCCTGGTAGGCGCTGGGCACCAGCGCCTGCTCCACCCGGCCGTCCACAAGCGCGCCGAGCACCGCGTCGAACGTGTCGCACAGCTCGATCCGCAGCGCGTGCCGCTCGGCGAGGAACGCGGCGGTCAGGTGGCTGGACGTGCCGGGCGGGCCGAGCGTCGCCACCGCCGTGCCGGGACGCCGCGCCCAGCGGTCCACCACGGCCCGCCACCGCCGCCCGTACGCCCCGGCGAGCGGCCCCGGCAGCGCGGGGACCGGCTCGGCGGCGGCGGTGTCAGGTGTCGTAGCCACGCCTGCCCGCCATCCGCTGCGCCACCCGGGTCTCGTGGTCGTCGGCGACCCGCCGGTCCACGATCCGGGCGGCCTTCCAGCTCACGAACGCGCCGGTGCTGACGATCGGGTCCAACCCGTCGCTCAGCTCCACCTCGACCGGCACGCCGAGCGCGTCGGCGGCCCGGTCCCGCACCCCGGCGGCCACCCGGGCCGGGTCGTCGACCAGGTCCTTGAGCAGTTCCAGGCGAATGGTCAGCCGGTCGCCGCCGGTGGCCGGGTCGTGGTCGATCACCACCTGGTAGCCGGCCGAGCCGGTGACGCCGGTCAGCACCGCGCTCTCGATCTGGCCGGCGGTGCGCCGCCGCCCGCCCAGCTCGATCCGGTCCAGCGTCCGGCCGACGATCTGCACCAGGTCGCCGGGCAGCTCGCAGTCGCAGTCCGACGCGCCGACCACCACCGCGTCGCCGGTGCGGTAGCGGATCAGCGGCTTCACCCCGTCGACGAGCATGGTGACGGTCAACTCGCCGCTGCCGCGCGGGCCGTGCGACTCACCGGTCTCCGGGTCGACCACCTCGATCAGGTAGTTGGTCTGGGACAGGTGCATCCGCTTGTTGCGGCAGGCGGTGGCGATGACGAACGCCTCCTGCGACCCGTAGAGGATGTTGTAGACGTCCGCGCCCCAGACCGACTCCAGGTTGTGCGCCAGCGCCGGCGTGCACATCTCCCCGGTGACGAAGAGCAGCTTGACCCCGAAGTCCTCGCGCAGCCGGTAGCCGTGGTGCTCGGCGGCCTTGGCCAGGGTCAGCGCCACCCCCGGCGTGCAGCAGATCACCTCCAGGGCCAGGTCCTTCATCAGTTGCAGCGCCTTGGCGAAGCCGATCACCGGCGAGTACGGCCAGATCTTGGCGTTCATCGCGCCGACGTTGCGGGCGACGTCGCCGAGCGTGTCGCCGAACGAGTGCACCTCGGTCGGTCCCATCAGCCCCACCCGGGGCGCGTGGTCGCCGAAGTGGTGCCGGAAGATCGACGCCCAGGACTCGGTGACGTGGGCGTTGCTGGCCACCACCTCCCGGCCGTCGCGGGGGCACGGGGTGGCGGGCCCGGTCGTGCCGGTGGTCTCGTAGAAGAAGACGGCCTCGGCCAGCGGCCGGCTGAGCACGTCCAGCATCTCCTCGCGCAGGTGCGCCTTCGTGGTGAACGGCAGCGTGTCGAGGGTGGCCGGCGTGACCGAGGCCAGGTCGACGCCGGCCAGGTGCCGGGCGTAGAACGGCGAGCCGGTGGCGACCTGGTCGAGCACCCGCCGCAGTTGCCGGTGCCGCCAGGAGTCGAGCTGCTCGGCGGTGAGCGTGCGGTCGAAGAAGGCGCGGTGCAGGGTCAGGTAGTCGGCGGCGAAGCCGGCCGCCGGGCCGGTGGTCGGAAGCCACATGGTCGGGGTCCTTTCGGGTGTGGCGCGGGTCAGTGCAGGCCGCCGTTCACGTCGAGCACGGTGGCCGTCACGTAGCTGCTGGCCGGGTCGGCCAGCCAGGCGACGGCCGCCGCGACCTCGTCCGGCGTGCCGAAGCGGCCGGCCGGGATCCGGGCCCGGTAGTCGTCGCGGCGGTCGGCCGGGATGCGGTCGGCCATCGGTGTCTCGACCAGCCCCGGCGCCACCGCGTTGACCCGGACGCGGTGCGCGGCCAGCGCCCGGCCGAGGCTGCGGGTCAGCGCGATCACCGCGCCCTTGGAGGCGCCGTACGCGGCGTCCGGGCTGCCGGAGCGGCCGCTGATCGAGGCGACGTTCACCACCGTGCCGGGGCGGCCGGCGGCCACAAGCGCCCGCGCGTACGCCAGGGTGCCGAAGAACGTCGCGCCGAGGTTGACGTCGAGCACCTCGGCGTACGTCCTCGCGTCGTAGTCGAGGAAGTCGCGGGCCAGGTAGACGCCGGCGTTGTTCACCAGCACGGCGGGCAGGCCGTGGCGGGCGCGCACGTCGGCGACGACCCGCTCCACCCGCTCCGGCACGGCCAGGTCGGCGACCACCGTCGCGTACGCCGACGGGTCGGCGGCCGCGTCGCGGTCGACGCTGACCACGCGGTGCCCGGTGCGGGTCAGCGCGGCGGTGACGGCCCGGCCGATGCCACCGGCGCCGCCGGTGACCACGGCGAGCGGGGTCGGGGAGTCGGTCATGACGGTCCTCCGCCGCTCAGCCCGCGACCGGCGCGGACGCACCGCGCAGGAAGGTGTCGAACAGCCGCAGCCCGTCCTGGGTCATCACGCTCTCCGGATGGAACTGCACCCCCTCGACGGCCAGCGTGCGGTGGCGCACCCCCATCACGTAGCCGTCGTCGCCGGCGCGCGCGGTGACCTCCAGCTCCGGCGGCGCCGGATCGGCGACGATCAGCGAGTGGTAGCGGGTGACGGTCAGCGGCGCCGGCGCCCCGGCGAACACGCCCCGACCGTCGTGGGTGACCTCGCTGGTCTTGCCGTGCATGAGGTGCCGGGCCACCGCGACCGTGCCGCCGTAGGCCAGGCCGATCGCCTGGTGGCCGAGGCAGACGCCGAGCAGCGGCACCCGGCCGGCGAACGTGTGCACCAGCTCGACGTGCCCGGAGTCGGCCGGGTGGCCCGGCCCGGGGCCGAGCACCACCGCGTCCGGACGCAGCGCGACGAGCTGCTCATGGGTGCGCGACCGGGACCGGACCACCACGGTCGCCGCGCCGAGCGTCCGCAGGTACTGGTCGATGATGTGGGTGAAGCTGTCGTACGCGTCGACGAGCAGGACCCTCACGGCAGCAGCTCCTCGCCGGTCAGCGCCCAGTAGGTGGCGCTCATCTTGGCCAGCGTCTCCCGCCACTCGGCGGCCGGCGTGGAGTCGGCGACGACGCCGGCGGAGGCCTGGGTGTGGTAGCGGTGACCGTCGTGCACGGCGGTACGGATGCAGAGCGCCAGCACCGCGAACCCGCGCACGTCGACCAGCCCGATCGCCCCGGCGTAGATGCCCCGGGCCTCGTCCTCCAGCCCGTCGATGATCTCCATGGACCGCAGCTTCGGCGCGCCCGTCATGGTGCCGGCCGGGAACGCCGCGCAGACCGCCGCCCACACGTCCGCGCCGTCGTCGAGCCGGCCGGAGACGGTGGAGACCAGGTGGTGCACGTACGCGAACGGCTCGACCTCGAGCATCGCGTCGACCGACAGCGTGCCCGGCTCACAGACCCGGCCGATGTCGTTGCGGCACAGGTCGACGAGCATCACGTGCTCGGCCCGCTCCTTCTCGCTGGCCAGCAGCTCGTCCACCCGGCGGCGGTCGGTCTCCGGGTCGGCCGCGCGCGCGGCGGTGCCGGCGATCGGACGCATCGACAGCCGGTCGCCGTCGATGCGCAGGAACAGCTCCGGGCTGGCCCCGATCACGGTCCGGCCGGCCCAGGGCGCCAGGTACATGTACGGCGACGGGTTGCGGTGCCGCAGTCGGCGATAGACCTGCGCCGGGGTGAGGGCGGTCTCGACCTCGATCCGGTGGCCGATCTGGATCTGGTAGCTGTCGCCCACCTCGATGTGCCGCAGGCACCGCCGGACCCGTCGGGCGAACGTCTCCTCGTCGAGGTTGTCGCGGACCCGGGCCGGCGCCGGTGCCGCCGGCACCTCCGCCTCCCGGTCGGGTCGCCCGGCGAGCAGCCGCGTCACCGCCGGCGTGGCCTCCGGCGGCAGGTGTGGGCCGGCGGCGTGGAGCTGGTGGGCGGTGCCGGCCGGCAGGTCCCACCAGACGGTGTGCCGGAACAGCGTCAGCGCGCACCGGGGGAGGTCGTCGACCGTCCGGTCGAGAGCGAGTTCGTCCATGTCGCGGGCCGCCTCGTAGGCCAGCGTGGTGAGGAAGCCGAAGGCGAAGCGATCGGTCGGCACGGTGGTGGAGACCGTGAACGCCCGCTGCACGGCGCGGACCACGGCCCACAGCCGCGCCGGGCCGGGCACCACCCAGGCGTACGTCGTGACGTCGCGCGCCACGGGCGGGCCGAGGACCGCGGTGACCACGGCGCGCAGCGCGCCGCCGAGCGGGCCGGCGGCGGTCAGCTCGCACCTGTCGGCCAGGAACCGCAGTTCGGCGAGCCGTCCCCAGCCCACGGCCGCCGCCTGCCGGTCGCGGGCCGGGCCGTCGAGGCTTTCGAAGAGGTAGACGTCCTCCGAGGGGTGGTTTTCCGTCAATGCGGTGTAAAGGGATAACGGATCGACGGATGGCAGTGTGATAGAGGTCACGGAAATGGGAATGGTGTCCGATGGTGGCGTAGGTCTCTCCGCCATTGATCGGTGATGCGCGGTTTGTGCGCTCACCGTGGTCGACAATGAGGACACTGTGGAACCCCCCTCTGAGCAGCCCGCTCCTCGCAACGCCCGCCGAGCAGGGTCACGTTCGTGACAGATCGGACTTCCCCCGTTGGAAAGGGCGCGCGACCACCCCCGCCCCCTGCGGGGAAACGGTTGCGGGCCCGGGAAACACTTTCGCCAAGTGCGGATCCCGCTGTCCATACCACTTCGGCTGACCGGGAGGGGACCACTCGGTGTGGCATCTGAGTCTGTCAATTGATGGTGATGCGCGCGAAACATTGGCGGCGCAGCTCCGCAACGCCCTGCGCCGGCAGATCGACGGGGGTGCGCTGCGCCCCGGCACCCGGGTTCCGTCCAGCCGGCAGCTCGCCAAGGACCTCGGCGTGTCCCGTACCGTGGTCGTCGAGGCGTACGAACAGCTCTGCGCCGAGGGATACCTGACCTCGCAGCGCGGCTCCGGCACGTCCGTCGCGGACGCCGCGCCCGCCGAGGTCGGCTCCGCGCTCACCACCGACGAGACGCCCACGCCCGAGGTGTGGGACCTGCGCGCCGGCGGCACCGACGTCTCCGCGTTTCCGCGCCAGGACTGGATCCGCAGCGTCAGCGCGGTGGTCCGCGCCGCCGGCCCCCGGGAACTGGGCTACGCCCCGCCGTCCGGCCTGCCGCCGGTGCGCCGCACGCTCGCCGGCTACCTCGGCCGGGTCCGGGGCGTCCGCGTCCGACCCGAACACCTCATGGTCACCTCCGGGTTCGCGCAGGGTCTCGCCCTGCTCTGCCGGGTGCTGCGCGACCAGGGACACGACGCGGTGGGCGTGGAGGACCCGGGCCACCCGGGGGAGTGGGCGTTCATCGCCGACGCCGGACTGCGTCCGGTGGCCGTACCGGTGGACCGGCACGGCATCCGCGTCGACGACCTGGCCGCCACCGGCGTCCGGGCGGTGCTGACCACCCCGGCCAGCCAGTTCCCGACCGGGGCCGCGCTCAGCCCGGACCGCCGCGCGCAACTGCTCGCCTGGGCCCGCGCGGTCGACGGCTACGTGGTCGAGGACGACTTCGACGCCGCGTTCGTGGCCCCGGCGCAGCGCATGCCCGCGCTGCAGAGCCTCGCCCCGGACCGGGTGGTCTACGCCGGCAGCGCCAGCAAGGTCCTCGCCCCGGCGCTGCGGCTCGGCTGGCTTGCCGCCCCGCCCGGGCTGGCCGCCGCGATCGAGCGGGTCCGCGCCGGCTGGGACATCGGTTGCTCCGGACTCGACCAGCTCGTCTTCGCCCGGCTGGTCGACACCGGCGCGTTCGACAGGCACCTGCGCCGGCTGCGGGCCGAGTTCCAACGCCGCCGCCAGGCGGTGCACCAGCACGTCGCCCGCCACCTGCCCGGCGCGTCACCGCTCAGCGGGGACGGCGGTCTCCAGACCTACCTGGTGCTGCCCCGCTGGTGCGCCGAGGAGTCGATGGTGGAGGCGGCCCGCCGCCGGTCCGTGCTGGTACGCGGCGGCCGGTTCTACGCCCTGCGCCACGACGCCCGCCCGCCCGCGCTGGTGCTCGGCTACGCGGGCGTGCGCGGCGCCGACCTGGGCCGGGGCCTGGCCGGCCTGGCGACCGCCTACCGTGACCTGACCCCCCGCCCCACCCCACCCCCACGGTCGCGCGTTGACCAAGGAGTTCGCGTCTCGGGCCGCCGTTCCGACTGACGCAAACTCCTTGATCGCCAAGTTGGGCGGGGACGGGGGTGGTCGGCGGGGGCGGGGGCTAGGGTGCGGGGGTGGATCTGGCGGACTATGTGCGTCGGGCGCGGTCCGGGCGGTGCTTCGTCTGCGCCTTCCTGGACGGTGATCCCGACTACGCGCACGAGATGCTCCACGACGACGGCAGCCATGTGGCCTTCCTGAACCGGTACCCGACCCTGTTCGGCTCCGTACTCGTCGCGCCGCGCCGGCACGTCGAGGACGTGGTGGGCGAGCTGACAGCGGCGGAGTACCTGGACCTCCAGGCGGTCGTGCACCGGATCGCCCGCGCGGTCGCCGACGTGGTTCGGCCCGAGCGCACTTACCTGCTGTCGCTGGGCAGCGCCGCGGGCAACGCGCACGTGCACTGGCACGTCGCGCCGCTTCCGCCAGGGGTGCCCTACGAGCGGCAGCAGTATCACGCGTTGATGGCCGAGCACGGCGTCGTCCGGCAGACCCCGGAACAGGTCGCCGACCTGGGGGTGCGGATCCGGGCGGCGCTCGCGGCTGGGTGAGGACCGCCGGACCGGCCGGGCGCGACGGAGGTGTCGTGTGGCGCGACGGGGGGCACCTCGACGCCCCTGGTACTACTACGCCTCCGGGTAAGAGGGCAGCCCGCGCGACTGCCGCAGAGAAAGGGCCGGGCTGCCTCCTCCCGCCCGGCGCACGAGGAAGCACAGTCACTGCGACCACCCCCGAATGCGTAAGGACGACGCAGCATGTCGGAAGGTCCACCGGGACGAGCGGGTGTGGGCCGAGGAAGGCCCGAGCCTCCTGGCAGACATCACGAATCCTGGTGTGCGAGCCAAGGTCCGGCACATCGCGGTAGAGCAGGAAGCCCGGCTTGAGCTGCGGTTGCTCGCAGCCGGCCTGCACCTGACCCAACGCTGACCCTCACCGGCGCCATGGGAACAGCTCAGCTACGGCCTTGATGATGCCGGGCCGATCCTTCGGGTCAGTCCCACGAAGAGCTATGGCGATGATCAGAACTATGCCCGCTACCGGCACACCGAGGACAGCAGCCACTACCGTCGGCCCTGCGCTGATGAGTGGCTCAAGACTTGCGATCCACACTGCCTAACCCTCCTCCCCTGGTCGGGCGAGGGTGCGTAAACCCAGCCCGCCCAGTGCGTCAACACTGGTCTGGCTGAGTCCGCGTTCCGGCGATCGTGGATCTCAGTACCGAGACGGCACTCCCGTCTCGGGTCTTGCTGATGGTGCTGCCTACCACTCGGTACGCGACTACTGGGCAACGCTGCCGCCGGAGCACAGAGCGCCACAAATATATTCTCGTAGCCAACCTTTGCGCGGTCTTGCTCATATAGGCAGACTGGCCCGAGAGGGCACCCCAACCAGTGCGGCTCGGGTGGTCCTGGTGGGCAGCGTACCCGACCAACACGACTCGCGCGTGGAGATCCCTGAGATCGCCGAAGGGGTCTGCTGCACCGATAGGTGACATCTGAGATGGCGTGCCCTGACGACGAGCTGGTGTCGCTGTGCCCGCGCCCTACCCCCGAGAGTCGAGTCGGGCGAACACCTGCTCAGCGATGTACTCCTCACGTGGCTGCATGACGTTTCGCGTACCGCCACACCCGTCCTTGTTGAGCTTGTCCGGGGAGCACTCGTACGTCGGTCCCTCGGTGCGCTTGGCGCTGGTGGAGGTCATTCGGTTACCGCAGTGGCAAAACACCAGTCCCGACAGCATGTACTTGCGCTGGTTGGTCTCGCTCCTGCGCCGCGACGGGTCGTCCAAGATCTCGCACACCCGCTGCCAGTCGTCGCGATCCACGATCGGCTCCCACGGCGTCGAGAACAGCTCGCTGTTCTAGGTGGCCCGTCGGGTCAGCCGGGCCGGTCGGGGGCGGCGAAGGTGACCGGCGCGTCGAACGCGGCCCGCCGGGCGGCCCGGCGCAGCGCGGCGAGCACCGCCGGGCCGGCGAGGACGACCGCCACCGCGGTGGTGACCGCCCGTCCGGTGTCCCAGCCGAACGTCGACGTGACGGCGGTGAAGACGGCGAATCGGTGCAGGTTCTCCAGCACCGGTGCGCCGGCCACGTAGGACAGTTGCGTGTCCGCGCCGACGCTGAACGGCCAGAACCACAGGTTCATCAGCAGGCCGTAGCCGTACGCGGCCAGCGCGCCGTAGCCGGCCAGGACGGCCGTCTCGGCCCGGCCCCGCAACCGTCCCGGGAGCAGGCCGGCGCCGAGCCCGATCCAGGACGCGCAGAGCATCTGGAACGGCAGCCACGGCCCGACCCCGGCGGTGAGCAGCGCGGACGCGAACAGCGACGTGGAGCCGAGCAGGAACCCGAAGCCGGGGCCGAACACCCGGCCGGCGAGCACGAGCAGGAAGAAGACGGTCTCGATGCCGGCGGTGCCCGCGCCCAGCGGGCGCAGCGCCGCGTTCACGGCGGCGAGCACGCCGAGCATCGCCAGCGCCTTGCTGTCGATGCCGCCGGAGCTGAGCTCGGCCAGGACCAGCGCCACCAGCACGGGCAGCATGACCAGGAAGACCAGCGGCGCCTCACCGGTCCGCGCGGTCGACTCCGGCTGCGCCGGGACGAAGAACGGCCAGGCGAACGTGGCAAGCGCGGCGACCGAGGCGAGGGCGAGCACCACCGCGGTCCGCGGCGCGACCCGCAGCACGCTCCCGCGGGGCTGGCTGGGCATGCGCGCACGGCCCTCGCTTCGCTCGGTGCGTTCGCTCATGCGGGGCTGGCTGGGCATGTGCGCACGGCCCTCGCTTCGCTCGGTGCGTTCGCTCATGCCGGGGCCAGGGCGGAGGTGAGCTGCTCGACGGTCAGCCACGGCGCCGGCGCGAGGACCTTGGCCACCTGCGGGGCGAACGCCGGCGAGGCCAGCATGATCTCCGCCGTGCCACCGTCGGCGACCACCTCGCCGTCGGCCAGCACCACCACCCGGTCAGCCAGCGTGGCGACCAGTTCGACGTCGTGGGTGGCCAGCACCACGGTGCGGCCGGCGTCGGCCAGCTCCCGCACCACGGCGGCGAACTGCCGCTTCGCGTGGTAGTCCAGGCCCCGGGTCGGCTCGTCCAGCAGGACCACCGGCGGCGCGGCGGTGAGCTGGACGGCGAGGGCGAGAGCGAGGCGCTGCCCCTCGGACAGGTCGCGCGGGTGCCGGTCACCGGGCAGGGCGGGAGCGAGCTGGTCCAGCAGTCGCCGGCAGGTGCCGGCCGGTGCGCCGGTCTCCCGGTCGGCCTGCGCGCACTCGGCGTCCACCGTCTCCAGGTAGAGCAGGTCGCCCGGGGTCTGCGGGACCAGACCGACGTACCGGCGGGCCCGGCCGGGCGGCAGCGTACCCGGGTCGACCGGGCCGTCCGGGCCGGCGACCGCGACCGTCCCGCCGTGCCGGGGGCCGCTGCCCTGCACCGCCCAGAGCAGGCTGGACTTGCCGGAGCCGTTGCGGCCCATCAGCGCGACCACCCGGCCGGCGTGCAGGTCGAGGTCGACGCCGGCCACCGCCACCGTGCCGGGGTAGCGGACCACGATCCGCCGCGCGGTCAGCGTCGGCGCG
>NZ_CADEAU010000139.1 GCF_902825405.1 Micromonospora maritima
GGTACGACGTCCCGCGGCGCGCGGTCGGAGTCGGCGGCCGGGGCCGGACCGGCGCCGGCGAGCGCGGCGGTGATCCGGTCCGCCACCGCCACCGGAATCTCCGGGGCGGGCTCGGCGGCCCAGCCGGCCAGATCGGCCTGCACCAGGTCGACCGCGTGGGTCAGATTCGCGTACGCGTCGCGCCACGCCGGGTCCTGCTCGACCAGCCGGGCGACGGTCGCCTGCTCGGGGGTGCCGTCCAGCGCCCCGCCGAGGTAGTCGGCGAGCAGGTCGTGGTCGACCTCGCTGAACTCCCGGGACGTCACGGCTCCTCCTGGCTGACCGACCGCCGGGACATTCCCGACGAGGATCCGACGCCCTCGGACGGCCGGCGGTTCCCCGCGGTGACCCGGGGCACGTCGACGGTGTCGTCCGAGCCGGTGCGCAGGTGCCCGAGGAGCACGGCGAGCCGGGCCCGGCCCCGGGCGCACCGGCTCTTCACCGTCCCCTCGGCCACGTCGAGCATCCGGGCCACCTCGGCCACCGGGTAGCCCTGCACGTCCACCAGGACCAGCGCGGCCCGCTGCTCCGCCGGCAGCGCCGCGAGCGCCTGCCGGACCACGAGCGCGGTCTCGTGGTCCCGGGCGGGCGCGGCCGGCTCGACCCCGCCGGTGTGCCGGCCCGGTTCGCCGTCGGTGTGCACGCCGTCGGGCAGCGGGACGGTGGCATGGGTCTGCCGTCGCCGCATCCGGTCCAGGCAGGCGTTCACCACGATCCGGTGCAGCCAGGTGGTGACCGCCGAGTCACCCCGGAAGCGGGCCGCGGCGCGGTGGGCCGACAGCATGGCGTCCTGGAGCGCGTCGGCGGCGTCCTCGCGGTCGCCGATGGTCCGCAGGGCCACCGCCCAGAGCCGGTCCCGGTGCCTGTGGAACAGCTCGGTGAACGCGTCCCGGTCGCCCGCGACGTGGGCCCGGAGCAGTTCCAGGTCGGACCTGCCGGGCTGGCCGCCGCCGGAGCCCGCCATCACCACGTCCGGAGGAGGTGGCGCGACGGGTACGGCGGACGGATCACGAGCCCTGGACCGTGATCTCCTGGACGCCGAGCTTCCAGCCGCTGCCGTCGTCCTTCTTCGGCAGCTCGGTGACCCAGAAGAGGAGGTACTGGTACTTCTGGTTCGGGTCGAAGCCGTTGAACGTCATCGTGGTGCCGTCGTGGTCCTCGAACGGCTGCCCGATCACGGTCGGGTAGGCCGCGACGAGGTCCTTGTCGCCCTTGGAGGTGGACGGGAACTCACCCTTGGTGCCGGCGCGCAGCTCGGCCGACGCACCGGTGGACGACAGGCTCGCCTGGAGCGACTTGACCGTGTGCGGGGCACCGAGGTCGATCCAGATCCCCATGCCGTCCTTGAGGCCGCCGAACTTGCCGTTGTTCCGGTAGGTCTGGGTCTCCCAGCCGTCGTCGTCGCTGCCGTCCAGGACCTTCTCGGCGTCGCGCACCTCGGCACGGTCCCCGCTGTCCGGGTCGATCACCCGGACGTCCTGGATGGTGAGCTTGCGGACCGGCGCGGCGACCTCGTTGCTGCCGCCGGTGGCGGGCGCGCTGCTGGACGGCTGGGCCACCGGCTCCTTGTCGCCGTCGTCCCCGCCACCGAGCGCGTTGACGCCGATCAGCAGACCGATCAGGGCGACGGCCAGCAGGCCGGCGATGCCCAGGGCCACCCGGCGACCGCCGGCGGCGGCCAGCGGCGACGGCTCCTCACCGGGGTCGGCGGTGAACCGCAGCGGGCCGGCCTGCTCCAGGAACTGCTCGTCGGCCGGGATGTCCAACCGGCTCAGCTCGGCGGCCAGCACGTCCGACGAGGGCGGGGCGATCTCCGGGTCGAGCAGGTCCATGGTGAGGTCGTCGAGGTAGGCCGGCACCCCGGCGCGTACCTGCCGGGGCGCGGCGATGGCGCCGCTGGCGTCCCGGACGGCGTCCGGCAGGGCGGCCCGGCCGTGCCCGGCGGTGGCGCCGTGCAGCGGGGCCTCGCCGTGCGGCCAGTGCCCGGTCAGGGCGAAGTAGAGCACGCCGCCGACCGCGCGCAGGTCGCTCTCCTGGCTGTCCGCCCCGTCGGTGCGCGCGTCGGCCAGCACCACCCGGCCGTCGTCGCTGATCATCACCGTGCCGGGGTGGAGGTTGCCGTGGACCATGCCGGTGGCGTGGACGGCGGCGAGGGCGCTGGCGACGGCGTTGCCGATCGCGGTGGCCCGGGCCGGGTCCATCGGGCCGTCGGCGGCGACCATCTCGCGCAGCGACTGGCCGTCCACCCACTCGCGGACCACGTACGCGCGGTCGTCCTCGTCGATCGCGTCGTAGACGCCGACCAGGTTGGGGTGGATGACCCGGCTGGCCGCGACCGCGGCCTGGAGCATCTCGGTGGCGGAGTCGCCACCCGGGTAGCGGAGGACCACCGCGACGGGACGGCGCAGGATGACGTCGACCCCGCGCCAGACCAGTCGGCCCGCGCTGTCGTTGTTGATGTGCTCGACCAGCTCGTAGCGCTCGGCGAGGAGCTCACCGACCGAGGGAGCACCGAAGGTCACGACCGCAGGAGAGGTTTCCTCCGCTTCCTGACCCTCGCCGACCTGGGTCACCCGTCCTCCCTCGGTGATCGTGCCGATCGATGGACCCGTGTTGCTGGGCATGTGGTTTCCCGCTCTGGCCTCGGTGGAACCGGCACGCCCGGCGTCGACGCCCACGTCGGCACCTGCCGTACCCGTCGAGAGCGACCTTACCCGGGATGCCCGGTTCTCCGACATGTCATCTTCCCGCTGCGGCCGGCGGGAAGCCAGTCACCGCGGATCCGAACGGGTCGGAACACCCGCGCCGGCACCCGACCCGGACACGCACCGCCAATCTAGAGGTTGACGGCAAGTAGTCGACGCAGGGGCGTACCGGTGTGGCGTCCCGCCGACTTCCCCGCCTCCGGCCTGCGCACCCTCGTCCGTACGGTTGGTTGTCCACAGGCCGAGAGGCCCACTGGACGGCGGAATCCCGAGTTATCCACAGCCGTATCCCCAGCCTGGTGATCCTCGTTCACCGTCGGTCACCGGCGGCGTGTCACCGCCCGAGCCGCCGCCGGACCATCCCGACCACCTCGGTGATCTCACCGATCCGCAGCAGCATGGCCAGCCCGAGGTAGGTCGCCCCGATCGCCGCGCCGCCGATCACCAACTGCGCCGCGGCGGCGGCCCAGCTCAGGTCCGCCGGGTCGCCGGGGAGGACCGCCACCACGAGCACGCCGACCAGCGCCGCCCCGAGCGCGGCCACCACCACCCGGCCCAGCGTCCGCATGATCCGGCCCAGCCCGATCCGGCCCACCCGGGGCCGCAGCAGCATCGCCGAGATGATCGCCGCGGCCAGGTACGACACCGCGTTGCCGAGCATCATCCCGGCCGCCGCGAACGTGTTCGAGAAGAGCAGGAAGAGACCCACCTGGAGCAGGACCCGCAGGATCACCACCGGAATGTTGACCAGGGCCGGGGTGCGGGTGTCCGGCAGCGCGTAGAAGGCGAAGGTGAACAGCTGGCTGACCGCGAACGGGACCAGCCCGAGCGCCGCCACCAGCAGCACGGTCGAGGTGGCCACCGCGTTGTCGCCGGTGAACGCGCCGTAGCGGAACACCACCACGGAGATCGGGGCGGCCAGCACCGCGTAGCAGACCGCGATGGGTGCGAGGACCGCGGTGACCATCCGGGTGCCCCGGGACAGGTCGGCGGTGACGTCGCCGAACCGGTTCTCGGCGGCGGCCGCGCTCATCCGGGGCATCAGCGCGGTGATGATCGAGACGGCGATGATGCCGTGCGCCATCATCAGCAGCAGGAACACGTTGTTGTAGATCAGCAGGCCGGCGTTGTCGCCGCCGGCGGCGCGGGTGAGCAGGTTGACCACCACGAAGAGGCCGAGCTGGTTGACCCCGACGTAGCAGAACATCCAGCCGCCCAGCCGGGCCAGCTCGCTCAGGCCGAGGGCGCGGAAGTCGAACCGCCACTTCCACCGGAAGCCGACCTTGCGCAGCGCCGGCAGCAGGCCGGCGGTCTGCACCGCGACGCCGAGCAGCGTGCCGCCGCCGATGAGCAGGATGCGGTCCCAGCCCATCTCGCCGGGCTGGATGATCTTGGCGCCGAAGACCGCGATGTAGAGCGCGCAGACGCCGATGACCACGAGGTTGTTCAGGATCGGCGCCCACATCGGGGCGGCGAAGTGCCCGCGCGTGTTCAGCACCGCGGCGATCAGCGCGCTCACGCCGGTGAAGAACAGCATCGGCAGCATCAGGTAGGACAGGCCGGTGACCAGGCCCTGGTAGTTGTCGTCCTTGCCGCCCGCGTAGATGGAGGTCAGCACCGGTGCCCCGGCCATGGCGATCAGCGCCACGGCGGCCAGCGCCAGCACGGCCAGCGTGAGCAACCGCTGGGAGTACGCCTCGCCCCGGTCCGGGTCGGCCTTGCGCCGCCGGACCAGCACCGGGATCAGCACGCTGGTGAGCACGCCGCCGAGCAGGAACTCGTAGACCTGGTTGGGCAGGAAGATGGCGGTGGTGAACGCGTCGCCGACGAGCGCGCCGCCCAGCGCCGCGCCGATCATGAGGTTGCGGATGAAGCCCGTACCCCGGCTGACCAGGCTGCCGACGGCCATCACCGCGCTGTTCGCGGCGGCGCTTGTCTCGCCGACCACCTCCTGCGGCGGCGCGACCGACTCGACCCCGGGCTGGTTCAGCGGCTCCGCCGAGATGAAGGTCGCGCCGTCGTCCGGCGGCAGGCCGCCGTCGTGCGCGTTCGCGCTGCGGTAGAGCCCGCCGCCGCTCATCTCCACAGCCTCCAAGGGGTACGCCGGAACCGGGCCCCGCCGGCCCCGCACAACCGGAACCTTAGTCAACCTCGACCCGTTACCCGCGCCCGGCGCGGTCGATCCACCCCCGGCCCGATAGGCTGGCGCTCCCATGTCCGAAGCCTCCGCCTCCGCTGCCGCCGACCGCCGTGAGCTGACCACCGCACAGCGCAACGCCGTCGCCGAGCTGCTCCGCGTCTCCCCGGTCGCCGACGAGCTGGGTCGGCGGTTCGCCCGGGCCGGTCACGAACTGCACCTGGTGGGCGGATCGGTCCGCGACGCGCTGCTCGGCCGGCTCGGCAACGACCTCGACTTCTGCACCGACGCCCACCCGGACGAGACCATCAAGGTCATCCGGGGCTGGGCCGAGTCGATCTGGGAGACCGGGCGGGAGTTCGGCACCATCGCCTGCCAGCGCGACGGTCTCAACCTGGAGATCACCACCTTCCGCGCGGAGGTCTACGACCAGGTCAGCCGCAACCCGGTGGTGCAGTACGGCACCAGCCTCACCGAGGACCTGAAGCGCCGCGACTTCACCGTCAACGCGATGGCGGTGAGCCTGCCGGACCACCGGTTCACCGACCCGTACGGCGGCCTGGCCGACCTCGCCGCCAAGGTCATCCGTACCCCGGGCACGCCGCAGGAGTCGTTCCGCGACGACCCGCTGCGGATGCTGCGGGCGGCCCGGTTCGCCGCCCAGCTGCGCTTCGCCGTCCACCCGGACGTCCGCGCGGCGATGACCCGGATGGCGACGGACCTGGACCGGATCACCGCCGAGCGGATCCGGGACGAGTTCACCAAGCTGCTCTGCGGCGCCGACCCGATCACCGGGCTGCGGCTGCTCGTCGACACCGGCCTGGCCGAGCGCTTCCTGCCGGAGCTGACCGGTCTGAAGCTCACCATCGACGAGCACGCCCAGCACAAGGACGTCTACGAGCACACGCTCACCGTGGTCAGCAACGCGATGTCGTTGGAGGAGGACGGCTGCGACTTCGTGCTGCGGATGGCCGCGCTGATGCACGACGCCGGCAAGCCGGCCACCAAGGCGGTCGGCCCGGACGGCCGGGTCAGTTTCCACCACCACGAGGTGGTCGGCGCCCGGCTGACCAAGGCCCGGATGAAGGCCATGCGCTACTCCAAGGAGATCACCTCCCAGGTGGTCAAGCTGGTCGGGCTGCACCTGCGCTTCTACGGGTACGGCCGGGGCGAGTGGACCGACTCGGCGGTGCGCCGGTACGTCACCGACGCCGGTGACCTGCTGACCCGGCTGCACAAGCTCACCCGGTCCGACTGCACCACCCGCAACCGGCGCAAGGCCGCCCAGCTCTCGGCGGACTACGACGCGCTGGAGGAGCGGATCGCCCGGATCGCCGCCGAGGAGGACCTGGCCCGGGTCCGGCCCGACCTGGACGGCAACGCGATCATGGAGCTGCTCGGCGTACCGCCCGGGCCGGTGGTCGGCCGGGCCTGGCAGCACCTCAAGGAGTTGCGCCTGGAGCGCGGGCCGCTGGACCGCGACGAGGCGGAGGCGGAGTTGCTGCGCTGGGCGCGCGCCGAGGGCATCGTCGGCTGACCCCGCGGCGGAAAAACGACGACGATACGCCGGCGTGTCGACCGAACGGTTGACGCGTTCCGGTCGATGTCTCCCGCATGATGTTGGTCATCACCAGCCCCCCGGATCGACGGGCGCGGCTGTCCTGATCACATCCGCCCGTCCGATCCGGACGGTCGCTGGACACGGGGAGACAATTCGGTGTCACGTTCCGGCGCTCTGCGCCGCTCCGCGCTGGTGGGGCTCGCCCTCACCTCCGCCACCTCGATCATCTGTGCCGCCACCGGCGGTGCCGCGTCGGCCGACCCGGGCGACGCCAAGCGGGCCCCGGTCCGGGGCGCCGACCTGCCCGGTGCCGTGGCCGGCCGCTACATCGTCGTCCTGAAGGACGGCAAGGCCACCCCGGCCAAGGTGAAGTCCGCCGCGTCGGCGCTCGCCGGTGAGCACGGCGGATCCGTCCGCCGGGTCTTCGGAAAGGCGCTGCACGGCTACTCCGCCAGCATGGACCGTCGGCAGGCCGAGCGCCTCGCCGCCGACCCGGACGTCGCGTACGTGCAGCAGGTCCAGCGCTACACGGCCACCGACACCCAGACCGCCCCGCCGTGGGGCCTGGACCGGCTCGACCAGCTCAAGACCAGGACGGACGGCAAGTACACCTACTCGTCGACCGGCGCCGGGGTGACCGCGTACGTCATCGACTCCGGCATCGACATCGACCACGAGGACTTCGGCGGTCGGGCCAGCAACGGCTACGACGCCGTCGAGTCCGACGACGTCGCGCAGGACTGCGACGGGCACGGCACGCACGTGGCCGGCACCATCGGCGGCACCACCTACGGCGTGGCCAAGAAGGTCAAGCTGGTCGCCGTCCGGGTGCTCGACTGCGAGGGCACCGGCACCACCGAGGGCGTGATCGCCGGCATCGACTGGGTCACCGGTCACGCCAGCGGGCCGTCCGTGGCCAACATGAGCCTCGGCGGTGAGAACGACCCGGCGCTCAACGACGCGGTGGCCCGCTCCATCGCCTCCGGCATCACCTACGCGGTCGCGGCCGGCAACAGCTGGACCGACGCCTGCGGCTCCTCGCCGGCGAACGTGCCGGCCGCCATCACGGTCGGCGCCACCGACCGGCTGGACATGCGGGCCTGGTTCTCCAACTACGGCCGCTGCCTGGACACGTTCGCGCCGGGCGCCGGCATCGTCTCGGCGAAGGCCGGCACCACCTCCGGCTCGACGTCCATGAGCGGCACCTCGATGGCCTCCCCGCACGTGGCGGGCGCCGCCGCGCTGCTGCTGGAGGAGCACCCGACCTGGACGCCGCAGCAGGTGCGCGACTCCGTCGTCACCACCGGCATCGGCGGCGCGGTGCACGACACCATGGGCTCGCTGGACCGGCTGCTGCACCTCGGTACGGTCCCCACGGCCCGCGGCTCGTACGCCCTCAAGGCCCGGGTCAACGGCCGCTACGTGGTGGCCGAGAGCGCCGGCGCGAAGCCGCTGATCGCGCGCGGCACCGCCATCGGCGCGTGGGAGAAGTTCGACGTGGTCGACGCCGGCGGGGGCCTGTTCGGCCTGCGCGCCCGGATCACCAACAAGTTCGTGACGGCGGAGAGCGCCGGCGCGAAGCCGCTGATCGCCCGGTCGGCCACCATCGGCGCCTGGGAGAAGTTCCAGATCGTCGACAACACCGACGGCACGGTCAGCCTCAAGGCGGCGATCAACGGCAGGTACGTCACCGCGCCGAGCACCACCTCCCCGCTGATCGCGAGCAAGACCGCGATCGGCACCGCCGAGAAGTTCGACTTCGACGCGCCGGCCCCGATCGTCGGCGTCAAGGCGGTCGTCAACGGCAAGTACGTGACGGCGGAGAGCAGCGGCACGAAGCCGCTGATCGCCCGCTCGGCGACCGTGGGCGCCTGGGAGAAGTACGAGCTGGTCAGCGTCGGTGACGGCTTCTTCGGCCTGAAGGCGCTCGTCAACGGCAAGTACGTGGCGGCGGAGAGCGCCGGCGCGAAGCCGCTGATCGCCCGCTCCACGGCCATCGGGCCGTGGGAGGCGTTCGACTTCCTCGACTACAACGCCGACGGCTCGGTCTACCTGCGGGCCAACGCCAACGGCAACGCGGTCACCGCGGGCAGCACCGGCACCAGCCAGCTCATCGCCAGCCGCGTCATCGACTGGGAGAGCGAGACCCTCGGTCTGGGCGCCGGCGAGAAGTTCGTCTTCAGCGTGCTCTGACCCGTACCACCGCGCGGCGCCCGCCGGCTCCCCTGGGGGAACCGGCGGGCGCCGTCGTTCGTCACGGGGTGACGGTGCTGCCGTCCACGGTGTTCTTGCCGTTGGTGTGCGCGCTGCCCAGCCGTGCCAGCAGGCCGGCCAGATCGATGCCGGTCAGGTCGCTGCCGAGCTGGAGGCCCTGGGCGACGTTGCCGGCCACCGACTTGGTCAGCGACGACGCGCCGTCGGTGGAGATGACGGTCATCTTGTCGATCGCGCCGATCGGGGCGCTCGCCGCGCCCACCACCTCGGGCAGCACCTTGACCAGCAGGTCCAGGACCGCGGCCTCGCCGTACGCGGCGAACGCCTCGGCCTTGCGGGCCATCGCGTCGGCCTCCGCCTGGCCGCGGGCGAGGATGGCCGCGGCCTCGGCCTGGCCCTCCCGCTCGACCGCCTCGGCGATCGCGGACCGGCGGCGCTGCTCCGCCTCACCTTCCTTGGCGCCCTCGATCGCGTTCGCCTCGGCCAGCGCGGCGCGGCGGGCCCGCTCACCCTCACCGGTGAGCCGGGACTGCTCGGCGACGGCCTGGGCGGCGGCGATGGTGGCCTGCCGCTCGGCGTCGGCGCGCAGCACCGCCGCGTTGCGGGCCGCCTCGGCCTCCTGCTCCACCTTGTACCGCTGCGCGTCGGCCGGCTTGCGCACCTCCGTGTCGAGCTGGCGCTGCTTCAGCTCGGCGTTGCGCTCGGCCACCTTCTGCTGCTCGGAGAGGATCGCCTGGTCCCGCTCGGCCTGGGCGAGCGGGCCGGCCGCGGCCGACCGGGCCTTGGCGGCGTCGATCTCGGCCTGGATGCCGGCCTGCTTGAGCGACAGGTTCCGGTTCGCCTCGGCGATCGCCTCCTCGGCGAGCAGCCGCTCCTGCTCGGCGGCCTGGCGGGCCCGGGCCTCGGCGATGGCGGCGTCCTTGAGCACCCGGGCGGCCTCCGGCCGGCCCAGGTCGGCCAGGTAGGAGCCCTCGGCCAGGATGTCCTGGAGCTGGAACGTGTCCAGCACCAGGCCCTGGTTGGTCATCGAGTGTTCGGCCTCCTCGGCGACCGCGCTGGCGAACGCGGCCCGGTCCCGGATGACCTCCTCGACGGTGAGCCGGCCGACGATCGAGCGCAGCGCGCCGGCCAGCACCTCGCGGGTGAAGTTGTCGATCTCGGCCTGCTGGTGCAGGAAGCGCTGGGCGGCGGCCCGGATGGCGTCCTCGGTGCCGCCGACCTTGACGATCGCGACCCCGTGCAGGTCGGCCCGGATGCCCTGCTTGCTCACCGCGCCCCGGATGCCGACGTCGATCCGCCGGCTGGACAGGTCGAGGGACTGGAGCTTCTGCACCACCGGCAGGACGAAGACCGAGGCGCCGAGCACGACCTTCTGCCCGGACATGTCGGTGGAGCGCTGGCCGTCGGCGGTCTGGGTGGTCCGGCCCTTGCGGCCGGTGACGATGAAGGCCTCGTTCGGCCCGGCCACCTTGATCCGGGAGAGCACGAAGAGGACGAGCAGGACGGCGAGGAGGACCGCGCCGCCGATGGCGACGAGCAGGGGCATGGGGGTTCCCGTCTGTGCTGAGGGATCAGTAGGTCTCGACGTGCACGCTGGTCTCGCTGAGCGCTTCGACCACGAAGATGCGGGCGCCGACCGGGATCGGCCGGTCGGCGCGGGCGTTGAGCTTCACCGGCTGGCCGGCGAGGCGTACCCGGACCTCGCCGTAACCGTCGGTGGGGATCGGCGTGACCACCAGCCCGATCGCGCCGGCCAGGTGGTCACGGGTGGGGGTGGCGTCGGTACGCATGGTGCGGGCCGCGCGGCTCAACCGGGCCGCCAGCCAGGCGGTGGGCACGGCGGCGAGCGCGCCGCCGGCCGCCGCCACCGCGATCGTCCCGGAGGTACGACCCCCGAGCAGCTCGTTGACGATCGCGGCACCGAACCCGAACGCCCCGGTGAACCCGGCGACCGCCTCCAGCGACACCGGTCCGTCGACGTCCGGGTGGCCCAGGTGCAGCACTCCCGAGCCGAGCAGGGCCAGCGTCAGCACGCCGACCCCGGCTCCGCCGATGATCAGGAAGATGAGCGTCCCCGTGGCCACGACCTGCACGGTATCGACGTCGTGCAACATCGACTGTGTGCAGCGGACGTCCAGCGACCGTTCAGCGCGGCGCGACCGTCACCTCCAGATCGACGAGTTGCTTCGGCAGCGCCTGGCGGACCAGTTCCCGGCCGGTGGTGTCGGCGAGCACGAAGTCGCCCGCGCCGAACGGCCGGCGGTAGAGCAGCCGGTCGTCGGTGACCCAGGCGACGTCGGCGGTGGGCAGCGGGTTCACCACCCGGCCGGTGGCGGTCTCCACGAGCAGCGGCTCCTGCTGGCCCTGGACCACCACCAGCTTCCCGTCCGGCGACCAGGCGTCCGGACCGACCGGACCGCCCGGCATCTCGAGCAGGCGGGTGGGCCGGCCGTCGTCGACGGACAGGAGCTGCACGCCCTTGGCGAGGTCCCTCGGCCACGCCTCCGACTTGGCCCTGCTCAGCGTCAGGGCTACCGCGCGGCCGTCGCGCGTCCAGGTGAACTCGCACCGGTCGGCGCACGGCCAACCGAGCAGGCCGACCGGATGCGTCTTCCTGGTGCCGTCCAGGTCGAGCAGGACGAAACCGAAGTGGTCGACCTGCTGGCTGGTGAACAGCAGCCGCCGGCCGTCCGGCGACCAGCGCGGGGTGGAGAGCGCACGGCCCACCTCGTACCAGCGGGTCTTCCCGGTGGCCAGGTCGACCAGGCCGATCTCCCGGGGCCGGTCGTCGTCCCGGACCGCGACGAGGGAACCGGTCGGCGCCGGAAAGATGCCGTCGTACCGGTCGGTGGCCACGTACCGGCCGCGTGCGCGGTCGAGCAGGAAGCCGTTACCGGAGCCGCCCGCCACCTGGGCCCGGGTGACCACCCAGTCGCCGGGCAGCACCAGCGGCCGCTGCGCCCAGTCCGGGCCGGGTGCGGCCCGCAGCGCGGGCGAGGGGGTGACGGTGACCTGCGGCGTCGTCGGCGTGGTGGGCGGTGGGGCGGTGCGGGGACGCAGCAGCACGAACGGCAGGGCCACCGCCAGCACG
>NZ_CADEAU010000140.1 GCF_902825405.1 Micromonospora maritima
GGCGCGCCGGCGCGGATCGGCTGGGCCTGTGGGGCGGGGGTGAGCGCCGCACTGCTGCACCACGGGGGGCAGCAGCGCGGCGTGCTCGCCGCCGGCCTGATCGGCGCGGCATTGATCGGCTTGCTCGTCTGCGTGCCGCGTCTGCTGCCGGCGGGCTTCCTGCGGGCGGCGCGCGGACTGCCGACGGTGATCGGGCTGCGTGGGTTGGCCTCGGCGGCCTTCGTCGGCGCGGAGGTGGTGATCCCGCTGATGCTCTCCCGGGAGCGCGGGTTCTCACCGACCGGCGCCGGGCTGGTGCTGACCGTCGGTGCGCTCTCCTGGTCGGTGGGGTCGTGGATCCAGGGCCGGATCCCCGCGCCCCGCTCGGCGGCCAGCCTGCCCCGGGCCGGCCTGGCCTGCATCGCCGTCGGCACGGCCGGCGTCACGTCAGCCCTGCTGCCGGGGGTGCCGGTCGCGCCGGCGGTGCTCGCCTGGTCGGTCGCCGGGCTCGGGATGGGCCTGCTCTATCCCTCGCTGTCGGTGCTCACCCTGGAGTTGTCCGCCCCGGCCGAGCAGGGCCGGAACAGCTCGGCGCTGCAACTGGGCGACTCGTTGGCCGCCGCCGTCGTGCTCGCGCTGACCGGTGCCGTCCTGGCCGCCGGCTCGTCGCCCGGTCCGGTGAGCTACGCGAGCACGCTGGCGGTCGCGGCCGGCTGTGGCCTGCTCGGCCTGCTTCTCGCCGGCCGCGTGGTCCCTCGCCCGGCCGGCTGACCGTCCCGTTCGGGCTTCGAGCCCGGCGTCGCGTGACCGGCGCTCGGGGCGTGCGTCCCCAGCCTTCGGACCGACCCGGATGCCGGGGACGGGTCAGGTACCGACCCCCTGCATGAGCCAGCCACGCTCCGTAACGCCCACTGGTCGGACCTCCCGCCAAGAGCGATATGACTCAGCGGCATAAATATGACGCTGAGGTATATCGCTCTTCGGACGACCGCTTCTTCGGAAGCTGTGATCACGGAGTTCGCGTCGGCATTCCGGCCGCCTGCTGACCGAAACTCCTTGGTCAACGACGGGGGCGGCGTCGAGGCCAGCCGGTGGATGGGATCGTGCGGACCGATTCGGGCCGCGGGAGTTGTCGGGTGGCGCAGGATCGGGTGGGGAGTGACACCACACGGATCGAACCGGCGGTGGTCCGACGGGCTGTCACGATCCGGACCGGCGTCCCGTCCATCCCTCGCGCCCGAAGGACCGTCGGCCGGCGGATGAGGGCGCAGATCGGCCGGCTGGCCGGGCTGTGGCTGGTCGCGTGGGCGTGGACGGGTGGATGGGTGTGGGCGGGAGGAGTGGCGATGCGGGTGCTGGTGACCGGGGCGACCGGACGACTCGGGCGGGTGGCGGTGCCCCGGCTGCGGGACGAGGGTTTCACCGTTCGGGCGGTGAGCCGTCGGCCGCGTGACGGCGCCGGCGTCGAGTGGGTGGTCGCCGACCTGGGCACCGGCGCCGGGTTGGCGGAGGCGGTCGACGGGACGGACGCCGTGCTGCACCTGGCCTCGTCGCCCGGTCGACGCACCCACGAGATCGACGTGCTCGGCACCCGCCGGCTGGCCGTGGCCGCCGGGCACGCGGGGGTGCGCCACCTGGTGTACGTCTCGATCGTCGGCGTGGACCGGGTGCCGCTCGGCTACTACCGGCACAAGCTCGCGGCCGAGCAGGTGGTGGCCGTCGGCCCGGTGCCGTGGAGCGTGCTGCGGGCGACCCAGTTCCCCGGGTTCCTGGCGGACCTGCTGCGCGGCGCGAGCCGGCTCGGCCCGGTGTTCGGGGACCCGGCCGTGCTCGCCCAGCCGGTCGACCCCGGCGAGGTCGCGGACCGACTCGCGGTGCTGCTGCTCGCCGGACCGTCCCACCGCACCGAGGACTTCGGCGGGCCGGAGGTGCTCCGCTTCGACGAGGCAGCCCGGGCCTGGCTGGCCGCCCGCGGATCGCGGCGTCCGGTGGTCCCGCTGCGGATACCCGGGCGGCTCGGCCGGGAGCTGCGTGCCGGCGGCCTCACCACGACCGCCACCCCGACCGGTGTCCGGACCTGGGCCGATCACCTCGCCGACACGTACGGGGGAACCGGCGGAAGGTGAGACCTGGTCGGCTCCGGATCGACCTACGGTGACCGCATGCTGGTCTTCGTCGCCACCGTGGTGCTCTACGTCTTCGGCTTCGTCTTCCTCTACGGCGTGATCCGGGTCGGCGTCCGGCACGGGATCGAGGACGCCGAGGCGAACCGACCCGAGGTGCTGCGGCGGCGGCAGCTCGGCGCCACCGAGAACCGGGACTTCGCCCAGGAGAACGCGTTCCTCACCAACCCCAACTGAGCCGCGGGGCCGACGAGCGGATGCCCGGCACGGGTGCGAGGATCGCAACCGTGATGGGGACGCTGAAGACCGAGCCGGCCCGGGCGCGGCTGGACCTGCTTGCTCCGCCGGTCGCCGCGGCGGTGGAGCGGTGGCCGGACGAGGCTCCGGTGAACGTGGACGAGGTGCTGGTCGCGCCGATCGACGCCGAGCTGGCCGACACGGCGGCCTTCTGCGAGGCGTACGAGGTGGGGCTGGAGGAGTCGGCCAACTGCGTGGTGGTCGCCGGCAAGCGGGGCGGCGAGACGCGGTACGCGGCCTGCATCGTGCTCGCCACCACCCGGGCGGACGTCAACGGCGTGGTGCGCCGGCTGCTCGACGTCCGCAAGGCGAGCTTCGCGCCGATGGCCGAGGCGGTGGAGCTGACCGGCATGGAGTACGGCGGAATCACGCCGATCGGGTTGCCCGAGGACTGGCCGATCCTGGTCGACTCGCGGGTGATCGCCACCCCACACGTGATCATCGGATCGGGCGTACGGCACAGCAAGATCGCCCTGCCCGGGCCGGCGCTCGGCGCGCTGCCCGGGGCGAGGGTGGTCGAGGACCTGGCCAGGCCGGCCTAGGACGTCATCCGCATCGATCTTGTTCCACGTGAAACATCACCCGGCCGCTTCGCGCTGCGCCACCTCGCGCAGCGCGGCGAGCAGCGTCTCGGGCTCCTGGGCGCCGACCACCGCGTACTTCCCGGCGAGCACGAAGGTCGGCACGCTGGAGACGCCGAGCTGGTGTGCACCGCTCAGGTCGGCGGCCACCTCGCGGCGGCCGAGGTTGGACTCCAGGTGGCGCCGGGCCTCGGTCTCGTCCAGGCCCACCTCACCGGCCAGCGTGACGAGCGTGTCGACGGAACCGACGTCCAGGCCGTCGAGGAAGTGCGCCCGGTAGAGCCGTTCGACCGTCTCGGCGGCGCGGCCGTGCTCGGTGGCGAAGCGCACCAGCCGGTGCGCGTCGAACGTGTTCGCCGCGACCGCGCGGTCGAACCGCAGGTCGAGACCCGCGCCGGCAGCGACCTGGGAGACGTGGGCGGCCATGCCCTCGGCCTTGTCCCGACCGCCGAACTTGTCACCGAGCGCGTCGAGCAGCGGCTTCGGCTCGGTGACCGGCGTCGGGTCGAGCTGGAAGGGCCGGTACCGGACGGTGACCTCGCCGTCGTACGACTCCAGGGCCTGTTCGAGCCGGCGCTTGCCGATCCAGCACCACGGGCAGACGACGTCGGCGTAGATCTCGATCTCCATGACCAGCGACAACCCGCCGGTCAGGCGATCTGTTCCCGCACCTGGCGCTTGAGCCGGGCCAGGATGGCGGTGCCGCCGCGTACCCGGAGCGGGCTGATCGCCTGGGCCAGGCCCATCCGCTGGTAGAGGTCGTCCGGGACGGCCAGCACCTCCTCGGCGCTCGCCCCGGCCAGCCCTTCGGCGAGGATGCCGGCGAAGGCCCGCGTGGTGGGCGCCTCCGGCGGGCAGTCGAAGAGCGTGCTGACCGTCTTGTCCGCGTTGACCTCGGCGCGCAGGAAGAACGCGGTCTGGCACTCGGGGACCTGCTCCAGCTCGGCCCGGTCCACGCCCTCGGGCAGGGGCGGGATCACGTCGGCGAACTCCAGCAGCATCTCCAGCACGACGTCGCGCGGTGCGGCGGCGAACTCGTCGACGATCTCGGCCAGCTTGGTCGGCATCTCGGGCATGGGTCGAGGCTATCCGCCGCGTCGGGCGCGAGCGGGTGGGGTGTTAAGAGGGGGCCCTTCCTCTACCGGAGGCGTTAAGAAGGGGCCCCTCCTTTCACACGTTCGGAGCGGCCTCGCTGATGTCGCTGAGCGCCGACTGGGGGTCGAGCTGCATGGCCAGGTCACCGAGGGAGACGATGCCCACCAGCTTGCGGTCGTTGTCGCAGACCAGCACCCGCCGGATGTTGCGCTCGCGCATCAGCGCCGCCGCCTCGTTCGCGGTGCAGTGCTGCTCGATCATGACGACCTCACGGGTGATGATCGACCCGATGGTGGTGGTGCCCGGGTCGGCGCGCTCGGCCACCGCCCGCACCACGATGTCGCGGTCGGTCAGCATGCCGGCCAGCGTGGCGCCGTCGGTCACCACCACGTCGCCGATGTCCGACTCCTTCATCACGCGGGCCGCCTCGTCCAACGGGGTTTCCGCCGGCAGGTAGACCACCTGTCTGGTCATCACGTCACTGACGCGGTACATGAGAGCCTCCGAAACGCCTCGGTCGATCCTCCTGCGGTACCCGGTGGCGCGTTCGCTACACCCCGTCGCGGCGCGTCGCGCCCACCTCGTCGCGGCGCGTCGCGCCCACCTCGTCGCGCAGCCGCTCCACCACACCCTCCACCGGCAGTTCGGTCCGCTCGCCGGTGGCCCGGTCGCGCAGCTCGACGTACCCGTCGGCGAGACGGCGGCCGACCACGACGGCGCGCGGGACGCCGATCAGCTCGGCGTCGGTGAACTTCACCCCGGCGGAGACGTGGGTGCGGTCGTCGACCAGCACCCGCAGGCCGGCGGCGGCCAGCCGCCCGCCGAGGTCGAGCGCCGCCTCGAGCTGCGGCCCTTTGCCGGCGACCACCAGGTGTACGTCGCAGGGCGCGACCGCGGCCGGCCAGACCAGCCCTCGGTCGTCGTGGTGCTGCTCGGCCACCGCGGCGACCGCACGCGACAGCCCGATGCCGTAGCTGCCCATGGTCGGCCGGACCGGCTTGCCCTCGGGGCCGAGCACGTCGACGGCGAACGCGTCCGTGATCCGGCGGCCGAGCTGACGAACGTGCCCCACCTCGATGCCCCGTCGCATGGTCAGCCGACCGTCGTCGCAGGCCGGGCAGGGGTCGCCGGGGCGCACCTCGGCCGCCTCGATCGTGCCGTCGGGGACGAAGTCGCGCCCGCACACCACGTCGGTGGCGTGCCGTCCCGGCTCGTTGGCCCCGGTCAGCCAGGTGGAGCCGGTGACCACCCGGGGGTCGACCAGGTAGCGGATGTCGTGCTTGGCCAGGATCTGCGGCCCGAGGTAGCCCCGGACCAGCTCGGGGTGCGCGGACCAGTCGTCGAAGACCGCCACGGTGGCCGGGTGCAGCGCCGCCCCGACCCGCGTGAGGTCGACGTCGCGGTCGCCGGGGAGGCCGACGACCAGCAGTTCGGGCTCCCCGGACCCGGGCCGGCGGACGGTCAGCACCACGTTCTTCAACGTGTCGGCGGCCGTCCAGTCGGTGCGGCCGGCGAGCGCGCGGGTGTTGGCCAGGTCGACGAGGGACGCGATGGTCGGCGTCTCCGGCGTGTCGTGCACCTCCGTGGCCGGGTGCGTGCCCGGGTCGGCGGCCGCCGGGGCGCGGGTCACGACGGCCTCGACGCGGGCCGCGTGGTGGCAGGCCGGGCACTCGACCCAGGTGTCCTCGCCGGCCGGCGCGGTGGCCAGGAACTCCTCGGCCACGGATCCGCCCGGCGCGTGCACCACGGTGACGTCCAGTCCGAGCCGGGTGAAGACGCGCCGGTAGGCCTCGCGGTGGCGGTCGTAGGCGGCCCGGAGCCCGGCGGGGTCCAGGTCGAAGGAGTAGCCGTCCTCGGTCAGCATCTCGCGTCCGCGCAGCGCCCCGGCGCGGGGGCGGGCCTCGCCGCGGAACGTCGTCCGGATCTCGAACAGCGTGACCGGCAGGTCCCGGTACGAGGTGAGCAGGTCCTTCACCAGCAGCGCGGCCGTCTCCTCGGGGGTCGGCGCGGGCAGGTGACCGGCGTCCTTCGGGTCCGCCGGAAGCAGCGTCGGGAAGTGCACCTCCTGGTCGCCGAGCGCGGTCACCTCGTCCCGGACGATCGCGGTGATCCGGTCCAGCACCAGCTTGCCCAGCGGCAGCCAGGCGTAGCCGCCCGACGCGGCCCGGCGTACGTAGCTGGCGCGGAGCAGCAGCCGGTCGCTCGCCACCTCGGCGTCGGCCGGGTCCTCGCGCAGGGTCCGGTGCAGCAGGGTCGACATGCGCAGCAGCATGGCCGCAGCGTACGGCGATCGCCGCCGGCCGGGCGATCCCTTCGGCGGTTCCGGTGACGGTCGTACCGTCGGGGTAGGAAGGCCGCATGACACAGCGACCTCGGTTCTCGTTGACCACCACGGTGCTCGACGCACCGTCCGCACAGGACCTCGCCGCCTTCTACGAGCGGATGCTCGGCTGGCCCCGCCGCGAGGACGAGCCGGACTGGGTCGTCCTCGTCCCGCCGGACGGCGGCGCCGGGCTGGCGTTCCAGGACGAGCCGGCCTACGTGCGACCGGTCTGGCCGGCGGGCCCGGGCGACCCGCCGATGATGCTCCACCTGGACATCAAGGTCGACGACCTCGACGTGGCATCGGCGTACGCGGTGTCGCTCGGCGCCACCGTGCCCGACTTCCAGCCCCAGGACGACGTGCGGGTGCATCTCGACCCGGCCGGGCACCCGTTCTGCCTCTACCTCTGAACGGTGACCTGTACGCGACGACAGCGCCGCATCCACGGATGCGGCGCTGTCTCCCGTACCAGCGGTCAGCTGACCTTCCTGCGGTAGATCGCCGTCGCGCCGGCGTAGGCGGCGACGAGCAGGCCGGCACACCAGGCGAGGGCGATCCAGATGTCGTTGCCGACGGGTTGCTCCGCGAACAGCGCGCGGAGGGTGTTCACGATCGACGTGACCGGCTGGTTCTCGGCGAACCAGGCGACCGGGCCGGGCATCGAGTCGGTGGGGACGAACGCCGAGCTGATGAAGGGCAGGAAGATCAGCGGGTAGCTGAACGCGCTCGCGCCGTCGACGGTCTTGGCGGACAGGCCCGCGATGACGGCGACCCAGGTGAGGGCGAGGGTGAACAGGACCAGAATGCCGGCGACGGCGAGCCAGTCCACCACGGACGCCCCGGTGCGGAACCCCATGGCCAGCGCGACGCCGGTGACGATCACGAGCGAGGCCAGGTTGGCGACGAGTGAGGTCAGGACGTGCGCCCAGAGCACCGAGGGTCGCGGGATCGGCATCGACTGGAAGCGCTCGAAGATGCCGCCCTGCATGTCCAGGAACAGGCGGTACGCCGTGTAGGCGATGCCGGAGGCGATCGTGATGAGGAGGATGCCCGGCAGCATGTAGTTGATGTACGAGCCGCCGGATCCGATGTCTATGGCACCGCCCAGCACGTACACGAAGAGCAGCATCAGCGCGACGGGGGTGACCGCCGTGGTGATGATGGTGTCCGGGCTGCGGAGGATGTGCCGCAGGGAGCGGCCGGTGAGGGTGCCGGTGTCGCTGAGGACGTGGGTGGTCATCGGGATTCCCCTCCGCTGTGGCCGACGAGGGCGAGGAAGACGTCCTCGAGGGTCGGCTGCTTCTCGACGTACTCGACCCGGGCGCGCGGCAGGAGCTGCTTCAGCTCGGTGAGAGTGCCGTTCTGGATGATCGTGCCCTCGTGCAGGATCGCGATCCGGTCGGCGAGGTGTTCGGCCTCGTCCAGGTACTGGGTGGTCAGCAGGATGGTGGTGCCGTCCTCGGCGAGCTGCCGCACGGTCCGCCAGACCTCGATGCGGGCCTGCGGGTCGAGGCCGGTGGTCGGCTCGTCGAGGAACACGACGGGCGGGTTGCCGACCAGGCTCATCGCGATGTCGAGCCGCCGGCGCATGCCACCCGAGTACGTCCCGGCCCGGCGAGCGCCGGCGTCGGTGAGCGAGAAGCGGGCGAGCATGTCGTCGGCGACCGCACCGGGGTTCTTCAGGTGGCGGAGCTTCGCGACCAGGACCAGGTTCTCCCGGCCGGTGAGCACCTCGTCGACGGCGGCGAACTGACCGGTCAGGCTGATCGACTCGCGTACCTCGCGCGGAGCCGAGGAGACGTCGAAGCCGTGCACGGTCGCGGTGCCGCCGTCCGCCTTCAGCAGCGTCGAGAGGATCCGCACCAGCGTGGTCTTTCCGGCGCCGTTCGAACCGAGCAGGGCGAAGATGCTCGCCGCCGCCACCTCGAAGTCGACGCCCCGCAGCACGTGCAGGTCCCGGTAGGACTTGGTGACGCCCCGCACGCTGATCGCGGGTTCGCGCGTTCCGGTGGTCATGCGTCCTTCTCCCCGCTGGTGTCGCCGGCGGCGGCGTCGATCGCCGTCCGGAGGCGTGCGCGCTCCTTGTCGATCCACTGCCGGCCCGAGTACGCCCGCACGAACGTCTCGGCGAACTCGACCGGGTCGTCGCCGACGATCGCGCGGACCGGCGTGCCGTCGGCCGCCGCGCGCTCCCACAGGTCGACGAAGTCGCCGAGCATCGTGACGAGGGTGTTCCCGTCGACGATCCCGCCCTGGTACATGAAGTACCGCTGGAGCGCCTGGGCGGCGGTGCGGTGCGGCTCCGGCAGGGCCTCCATGCGGGCCATGTGCTGCTTGTACTGCTTCTTCTGGTCGAGCGATCCGACGAGCGTCTCGATCCACTTCGCGGCCATGCTCATGCTCCTTCATCCGTTCGGTCGTCGTTGTCACGAAGTTGCTCGATGCGCTCGGTGAGGACGCTCCACGTCCCCCAGAACTCGGCGAGCTGCTCCCGCCCCTTGGCGTTGAGCGAGTACACCTTCCGCGGGGGTCCCTTCTCGGAGGGAACCTTCTCCACGTCCACGAAGCCGCGTTGCTCGACGCGGACGAGCAGCGCGTAGATCGTGCCTTCCGCGATGTCCGAGAATCCGCGGTCGCGCAGCCACGCGGTGATCTCGTAGCCGTAGGCGGACCTGCGGGCCAGGATCGCCAGGACGATGCCTTCGAGAGTGCCCTTGAGCATCTCGGTCATCTGGTTGCCCACGTCGTCATCTCCTCGCTACCAAGTGACGCTGACTACCAGTAGAAAGTAGCACTAGGTACCGGTAGATAGCAACGCTGAATACCGAGCACTTTGTCTACGGTCGACGGGTGACCACCACACCGTCGGCTCGCGCGGTGAGCCAGTACGCGACCACGACCGGCAACCTCTCCGCGCGCATCGCGCTGCACGCTTACGGCACGAACCCGCAGGACTGGTTCTCCTGGCTCGGTGCACGGCTGCCGCTGGCCGGGGACGTGCTGGAGGTGGGCGCCGGCACGGGTGAGCTGTGGCGGCGGGTGGACCGTCCCGCGTCCGGGCTGCGGCTCACCCTGACCGACTTCTCACCCGCCATGTGCGCCCGGCTGCGCGAGGTGCCCGGGGCCCGGGTGCAGCGCTGCGACGCCGCCCGCCTGCCCTACGCCGACGCCGTCTTCGACGCGGTGATCGCCAACCACATGCTCTACCACCTCGACGACCCCGACGCCGCGCTGCGCGAGTTCGCCCGGGTGCTACGCCCGGGCGGCCGGCTGGCGGTGGCGCTCAACGGCCGCGACCACCTCGCCGAGCTGGACACGCTCGGTCCCGCGGTCGGCCGCACCGACGTGGCCGCCGGGTTCCACCAGGACGGCACCACCGCCGAGGAGGCACCGGCCCGGATCGCCACCCACCTGGGCGACGTGACGGTCGAGCGCTACCCGGACGAGCTGGCGGTGCCCACCGTCGAGCCGGTCCTCGCCTACCTCGCCAGCATGGTCGGGCCGCTCACCGCCGCGCAGGAGTCGGCCGTCCGGGACCAGGTCCGCGCCCGCATCGAGGCCGAGGGCGCCTTCCGGGTACGCAAGCACACCGTGCTGATCAGCGCGACGCGCGGCCCCCGCTGACCCGGACGAAGGCACGCCAGGCCGCCGGGCTGAACGTGAGGACGGGCCCGGTCGGGTCCTTGCTGTCGCGCACACCGACCACCCCGACGAGATTGTCCGCCACCTCGACACAGTCGCCCTGGGTGCCGCTTCGGGTGGACTTGCGCCAAGCCGCGCCGGTCAGCTCCACGAGGTCATCACGTCCTTCATCAGCTCGACCGACTGCTGGCGCGGAAGAGCCTCACTGCGGACGCTCTCCCACCTGGACAGCAGGATAGCCACGTCCTCGTCGTTGTCGACCACCACACCGCCGAGCTGGTTCTCCAGGTGGCCGACCCACCCGCCATCCGCTCCCCGGGCGAGTGCGAACGGGCCGACGAGGCCGACGTGCACGGTGACGCGGGTCGGAACAATGTGGACGTCGATGTGCGGACGTTCGGCGCACGCGATCAGGTGCGCGATCTGCTCGACCATCAGCCCGCGGTAGCCCTCGTCCGCTCGGCGCAGGACCGACTCCTCGACCACGGCGATGTATTTCGGATGGTCGGCGCTCGACAGGATCGACTGCCGATCCAGTCGCACCCCGAGCCGCCGCTCGACCTCGTCGTCGCTGATCAGATCATCCGTGCGGATCATCGCGCGGGCGTAGTTCTCGGTCTGAAGCAGCCCGGGCACCAGAGTCGGTTGGTAGGTGCGCAACTGTTGAGCCTGGCGTTCGGCGTCGAGCCAGGGGCGGAACCAGCTCGGCTGGCCGTCCCGCTCGGCGAGCGTGAGCAGCGACGTCAGCAACCCGCCGGTGCCCAGCACCTCGTCGGCCCGCTTCAGGAAGAACCGGTCCAGCGGTCGCTGGCCCAGCTCCACCGCCGACACCTGCGAGTTGGAGAAGTGCACGAGCCTCCCGAACTCCTCCTGGCTCAGCTCGGCCTTGAGCCGCAGCCGCCGCAGTTGGGCGCGGATCAGCTCGGCGGTCGGCTCGCTCTCCACCCGTCCTCCTCGCTCACCGGCCGGCTTCCCGACCCCTTCCCGGGTCGGCGCCGACGACTTCCGAGCGTAGTGGTTTCCTCAGCAGACTGTCACGCATGATCCTCCCCGTACCCCGGCTCGGGCCGTACCCGGACCGGCCGCGCCCCTACCCGCCGGACCACCCGGCCCACCTGCCGATCCGGCCGCTCTGGCTGTGCCGGGCATGCGGCGCGCCGTGGCCCTGTGCGCAGGCGCGCCTGCTGCTCAAGGTCGAGTACGCCGACCACCCCGTCGACCTGGCCGTCTACCTGTCCGGGCTCTACCACGAGGCCACCCACGACCTGTTCCGGCTCAACCCGCACGACGGGCCCACGCCGCGCGAGCTGTTCGACCGGTTCGTCGGCTGGGGGCCGTACCGGCGGGGCGTCCGGGGCTGACCACCGGTTGAGGCTTTCCAACGCTGCCGAGCGCCGAGGTCGGTGCGAAGCCTCAACCGAAGGTTCAACGATACGATTCAAGGGCATGACCACCGGAGACTTCGACCTGACCATGGACGAGCTGCGTGACGTGACCCGCTACGTCACCCGGCACGCGGAGGACGTCCTGCCGGTCTACGAACGGGCCGTACCCGGCGACCCACGCCCCCGCGCGGCGATCGAGGCGGCCCGCGCGTTCGCCGACGGCGCCGACCGGACGAACCGGCAACGGGTCACCTCCGTCGACGCGCACCGGGCCGCCCGCTCCGCACCGTCCGAGGCCGCGCGCCTGGCC